>CAIWHI010000001.1 GCA_903912435.1 uncultured Bacteroidota bacterium
CAAATTTTTATAATAAAATTATCACCCCCTCCCCACAAAATAAAAAAGCACTTCACTTACCAGTGAAATGCCTTTTCAATATTATAATACCATGGTAAATCTTAACTCTTGCCATCCAACTTAAACATATATTCCAGCACAGAGCGGGCTTCCTCATCACTTAAGTGCTGATTAGGCATACGTACCATACATTTTTCTAGTAGGGCCTGGGCTGCTGCATCTTTATCCAGATTTTCATCTGTATTGGTCACAAAGTTCATAATCCATTCTGGCTTTCTTCTGTTGGTTACTCCTTTCCAGCCCGGTCCTACCAGCTTTTCATCAGTAAGTTTGTGGCAGGCTACACATTTTACATCAGTAATTGATTTACCCATAGCCACCATTGTCTGATCGAGTGGGGTATTCAATTTTACTTCGGTGAATTTACCTTTCCCTTTCGATTCATCTACACCAGCACCATTTTTTTCATTGGGTTCTTTAAGTTGCGCATTATGGGTATCGCCTGCATTTTGGGAGTTAGATCCACAACCTGTTAAGATTGCAGCTACTAAGAGCGAGAAAATTACCCCATTTTTTTTATTCATTTTTCCTGCTTTTTTTATTGTTAGCGATTGATTTCCAATAATACAAAATTTATAACTGAGGTGATAACTGTCCTCAATTATTGCCCAAATTAACTACGTTTAAAAATCTTTATGGGTGTTGTAAATCAGATTTTTAAATGATTTTAGTCATATTTTTATATTTCAATTTAGGATTATATTTGTTCTGAAATTTTAATAGGTTAAAACCGATTCTTTTCATTCAATGTTCTCTTTATGCTTCAATTTACTAATACCGAAATTGCATTCCGTTACCGGTCTGACAAGGATTTAAAAATGGGCAGCTTTTTATTTAGTTCAATGAATTCTCCATTAATCACAAAGCTGGGCATAGCTGCAACCCGGTTCGCTATTGGTGCCCACTTACCAATTGATGGTGTGGTTAAAAAAACAATATTCAAACAGTTTTGTGGTGGTGAAAATATGGAAGAGGCTGCCGAAACCGCTAAACTCATTGGTAAATATAAGGTAGGAGTCATACTGGATTATGGTGTTGAAGGTAAGGAAAATGAAATTGAATTTGAGCGGGCTACCGGTGAGTTTATTAAAGCTATAACTTTTGCAGCTACCCAGAAAAATATACCATTTGTAAGTCTTAAGGTGACAGGTTTTGCCAGGTTTGCTTTATTGGAAAAAATAAACAGTGGCGCCAAATTGAGTGATGAAGAATCCAAAGAGTGGCAAAGGGTGCATAATAGGGTAGACAGGGTATGTACAGCTGCGTTACAGAATAATATAATGATACTGATTGATGCTGAAGAAACCTGGATTGTGGAGCCTGTAAATGAACTTACCGAAAGAATGATGGAAAAGTTCAACAAAAAGAAAGTCATTATATTCAATACCTACCAGTTATATTGCCATGGCACCTTGCCCTACCTAAAGGAGGCTTGCGAGAAAGCAGCAAAGTTAGGGTATATCCTGGGAGCCAAGCTGGTTCGTGGTGCTTATATGGAAAAGGAACGAGCTCGTGCTGCGGAGAAGGGATATACCGACCCAATACAACCGGATAAGGAAAGTACAGATAAAGATTATGATGCTGCAGTAATATATTGCCTGCAAAATCTGGGTAAGTTGGCTCTATTTATTGGTACCCATAACGAAAATAGCTGCATGGAAGCAGTAAAGTACATGAAGGTAATGAATATACCACCATCTAGTCCTTACGTGTATTTCTCTCAGCTTTATGGCATGGGAGACAATATTTCATTCAATTTGGCTGACGAGGGCTACCATGTTTCCAAATACCTGCCCTATGGTCCGGTAAAAGATGTAATACCTTACTTGATGCGTAGGGCTGAGGAGAATACCTCAGTAGCTGGTCAAACCAGCCGAGAACTCAATCTCATAAGAACAGAACAAAACCGCAGGGCAAAGGCATGATAAGCATCATCATTCTAAGTGCCAATTTGTGATGCCGGTCATGTCTAACCAATTGGTTCTGGTATAATTTTGTATAAGGTTTATAATTGTTTAGTAAAGACTAAAATTCAAAATTATGAAATACTTAATTCAGCGTGGTGCATTATTTATTGCTTTGTTCCTATACTCTTGCAATCCTAAACAAGCTCCAAAAGCAGAGAATGCCCCAACAGCTACAGAAAATAAAACGGCTACCGATAGCACACAGAAAACTGTTTTGGCAACACTAATGGAGAATAAAGATTGCAGTACGCTTGTTGCTGCCATCAATCAGGCTAAACTGACTGAAGCAGTAAGTAAGTTCCTGCCATTTACCATATTTGCCCCATCTAATGAAGCATTTACCAAAATCCCCAAAGCTAGGCTGGATGAATTGATGAAACCTGGGAATGAAGAAAGGTTGGGCAATATCATCCAATACCATATGGCACTTGGCATTTACCGTGAAAATATGCTGGTAGACAAAAATGAACTCGAAATGGTAAATACCCAGGATGTTCATATCACCAGGGAAGGCGATAAGATTACCATTAATGGCAAAGCAAAGATTGTAAGTTCAATATCATTGGGCAGGGGAATGATTTATATAATTGATGAAGTACTTATGCCACCTGTTGGGGTTACAAAATAAATTTCATCTTCCCTCCTTAAATCTGGTTTTAATACTATTTCTAAGGTATGACAATAGCAGGTTTACCTGTATTGCCATACCTTTGTTATTGCATGAAGATAGTACTGGAGCACATAAGTAAGCGTTTTCAGAAATACTGGATTTTTAAGGATGTAAATTACACTTTTAGTGTTCCTGGTGCATACGCATTGTTAGGCCCTAATGGCTGCGGCAAAAGTACCCTATTACGTATAATAGCGGGTATGCAGTCGCCCTCAATGGGTAAAATGCATTATAGCAACAGCGATACCCCTATAACCATTGGTGAAATTTATAATCATATCAGTTTCTCAGCACCTGGTATGGAGTTAGTAGAAGAACTCACCCTGACAGAGTTTTTTGAATTCCATTTTTCATTCAAGAAGCCAATAAATGGCCTCGCTACCCGGGAAATTATCAATATCATAGGCCTTAAAGACGTTTCTGATAAAACCATAGGTGATTATTCCTCAGGAATGAAACA
>CAIWHI010000002.1 GCA_903912435.1 uncultured Bacteroidota bacterium
ACCACGGGTGGATTTCGTATGCCAGCCAGCCAGCTTTTATCATAGGGTCGGTAGCCAGTAGTTTCTCTGTTTCCTCCTGCGTATCGCAATCAAAAATAAAGAGGCCACGCCAGTTACCATTATCGTCAAACGGCCCTGCAACCAGAATTTTACCTGCCTCATACAAACGCTTAATATTTGCCATATGCCCTGCTTGTAGCTTGTTAATGATAGCAGTGTCAGTTACCTTTTTCCTTTCTGGCCCCCTTGTAAGCATCACAAAGTAATATTGCTTAAGGTTCATATTTTCCATCTTCACTATTCGCTTCTTTGGTTCCTCCCTTTGGGCCAAAACCTGTAATGGACAAATAAAAATCAGAACTACCAAGCAACAAAACCTCATATTGTATAATTTTTATTTAAAAGCAGCAATAAACTCATAAACTAATTATTAAATAACAAAGCATTTAAAGGCAATCTCATTAAAATTGATTTCGGTTAACAGTCTAAAGCACCCTCTCCTGCCTTCCCGCTTTTTCATCGGAAGAGAGGGACGGGGTGAGGCCTCCGTTAGGTAATTGTTTAAAAGGTAAATTATTACTTTTTTATCCAATTATACGTCAATCCTTCAAATCACCATTGTTACAAAAAAGCCCACCTCGAAGCTCCTCTTATTATTTCCTCATTAAGTTTAAACCTCCTCAATATTACCTCCTACAGGCTTACACCATTTGTTCAATTGGTTGATACACGCTGCCATATCCCTTGGAATTGGGGCCTCTACAGAAATCGGTGTGCCATCCTCTTTTACAAAATCAAGGCGGTAAGCATGCAGCGCCATCCTGCTCAGCAATGGCTTTTCAAATTCATCCTTTTCCGACATCCGGTATTTCCTTTTTATAGTAGATAATAAGAAGGGCTTACCATCTCCATACAATTCATCACAAACCACAGGGTGTCCTATAGATTGCATGTGAACTCGTATCTGGTGGGTCCTTCCGGTATGTATCTGGAATTGCATCAATGCATATAAAGGCCATTGTTCCGCTACTTTATAATCGGTTACTGCCATCTTACCCTTTTTGCTTACAGCCATCTTACCATGCACAGCCGGGTGTTCCCCTATCGGGCTCTCAATCCTACCCTCTGCCGGTATCACAATACCATTAACCAGTGCCGCGTAAAATTTATTTACATCCCGCTCCTGGAATAGTATTGACAGGTAGCGGTGGCTATGTTCATTTTTCGCAAAACAGATTACCCCACTGGTTTCCCTGTCCAGGCGGTGAACTACCCATATCTTATGTCCTAATTTTGCTTCTAATATCCTGTTCAGGCAGGGCAAATCCGCATTAAACCTATCTGGTATCACTAGGAGCCCAGCAGGCTTATTTACTATAATCAGGTCGTCGTCTTCGTAAAATTGTTCAATTTGCATCAAAGTAAAATTAATCAATTAATAATAAGGAACAAATCCTTGTGGTAGGCAAACACATTTATAAGTATGTTTCCAAAGGATTCAATCATACTGGTAAACCCGAAGGGTTGATATTATTGTAGGAAATGGTTAAGAATTAGTGATGAACCCTGGAGGGGTGATATTATTACAAAACTTAAAACCAACTTAAATACGTATACCCCAAATCCATGTGGTAGTCTAATCTTTAGCAACCTTTGTTGGGAGTTGAAATTCTGCATACTCCCTTATACAGGCTTCTTCCATTTTGCGCATCAATTCTTCATCCTCTTTTTTCTTATCCTTAAATCCACATAGGTGCAACACCCCATGGAATATCACCCTAAGCAATTCGTGCTTGTAATCAACTCCAAACTGTTGGGCATTTTCTTTCACCCGCTCCACACTAATATATATTTCACTTTGCAGTTCATAGATATTTTCACTCAGGTCAAAGGTGATGATATCAGTAAACGTATCATGCTGCAGGTACTGCATATTAATACCTATTAAATAGGCATCATTACAAAAAATATAATTCAGGTGCATCAGCTTCACATCTTTCAAATGCTCCCTAACCAAAGTTTCAAGGTAAGCCGCTAACTTCCGCTTATCTTTTAATCCGGCCTTTACTTCCTGCTCATAAAATCTGGTTGCCATCTCCTGTTTTTTGCCAAAGGTCGTAACAATTGGCTGGAATTTCCCAAATGCCCTTCTATTTTCTAAAATCCCAAATTTCTAAAATCACATGAATACATTATATATTCTAAAAACAGATTTTATGATACAATACTAAACAATCTTGCCAGCGTTGTCACCCCTCTTTTTTTGCCTGTCCGCCGTGGTGGAAGAGGGGCCGGGGGTGAGGCCTCCGGGAAGCCCCGTCCATTTGTACTGATTTATTTGCAGTTGTCACTTTTAAAAAACTTTAACCACTTCACTACCCCAATTTCACAAAAAATTACAA
>CAIWHI010000003.1 GCA_903912435.1 uncultured Bacteroidota bacterium
ACCAGTTTCAGTTTTTATCCTGTTCATCTCGCCTTCTATACGGGCTACTTCAGCCAAACCATTATTATAAATACTATCAGGAGCCATATTGGTAGTCGTCCAATACCTGATACAATAATTATAAAATTCCTTGCCACCAGGCATATCACCAGTTCCATTAGTGCTGCGCGATTTTGGCAGATATTCTTTATTGAAAAACTCATAAAGCCGGGTATAGCAGGGATTTACTATTTGCCTAATGGCGTTCTTATATTCATTGATCAGCCTTTGTTTATCAGTGGCAGAAAAAGTATCAGGCATGGACTTAATAGGACCATAAAACAAACTTGATGTATCATTATCAACGATTACTGCTTTCAACTGTGGGATAATCTTTATGGTCAATGATTTAGGCAATACCCACCCAGAGGCTATTCCCTTGCGCATATTGGCAATAGCTGTATCCGTCCATGAAGGAAATACTGATAATCGTTTCAACCAATTGTCATAATCGGCAACTGTTTTAAATGGTTGGTTACCAGTTCCACTACCTAACTGTGGCAATTCGAGGGTAAAAGCCCAAAACTGGTTGATGGGCATATAATGGGTAGGATATTTCAACCCTTCAATACCCATTTGCATTTCGTATTTAAGCAATCTATAGCTCACCAGGTCATTTTTATCAAATCCATTGCTATCTATCTTGCTTACCAGGTTCAAGTATTTTTGATAAAAACGCCCCAGGCTATCCCTGAATGATTCGGCAATGGTTATGGTTAGCTGGTCATTATGCTTTTTATCGCCATTAGCAGTAGCCTCCATTGGGAACAAATTCATCCTTTCTTCCCAATAATTATCTAATAAACTTGCCAATTGTGCCTTATTATCACCCTGATTGCTATTACTTTTTGGTGCATTATTACAGCCAATAAACAATAACCCGGCTAATAAGATTATTTGAACCTTCCTCATGAAAAATATTTGTGTAAATAAACGCAAAATAAGTTTATGATTTGTAACCTGTTTAGGGGGGATTTCCAGTAATAATTATTAATGAATAGGCATATAAATCTAAAGCACTGAATACCTAGGTTGTTAGTCAGTACCACCTAAATGAGTTAAAATATTTTCTTGCAAAACTTGTAATTACCTATGCCTGTTTAATATTTTTTTTAACTTTGCTTTAATCATACAAAAGAAAAATGAAGAACTACATTATAATCGCAATGTTGGCATTTGCACTGTTCCTTACAACAGGTGTATCAGCACAGGAAATTTATGGCCCTAGAGCTGAAAAGAAGGAATGGAAAATGCATAAGAAAGAAAGCAAGATTGGCAGAAAAATGTTCCGTGACCGCCAACGTGCTGCAGGCAGAAAAAAATACAAGGCCCGCAAGAAATCATGGAAGATGGAAATGAAGGAAGAAATGGATAAATAGAATATCCTTAATATATCTTACAAATAGCCCTTGCAATACAGGGCTATTTGCATTGTTATAGGTGGCAGTTCTTAGCAAATAATAAGAAATAGGCACTACAAATAACCAATCTCCATATTTACCGATGCTTATTTCAATAAAATCACCCTATCAAGGTTACCTACTTTCTCAATTCCCCGAATTACATTTGTACTGATAAAAATTAAGAAATGAAAAAATTATTTTTACTTTTTGCTGCGTCAATCATGATGTTTGGTGCAAAAGCAGATGAGGGTATGTGGATACCCATGCTTATTGGTAAGAACTATGACGAAATGCTGCGCATGGGTATCATGTTATCTGCCGAGGATATTTACAGCATCAACCATAGCAGCCTCAAGGATGCCATAGTACAGTTTGGTGGTGGATGCACTGCCGAAATGATTTCTGCGAATGGACTATTACTCACTAACCATCACTGCGGTTATGATGCAATTGCTAACCTAAGTACCGTTGACAGGAATTTGCTAGACAATGGTTTTTGGGCACACGACCTTAAGGAAGAATTACCTGCAAATGGAGTTACTGCACTTTTCCTGCAAAGCATTGCCGATGTAACCAATGAGGTAAAACAAGCAATAGGTGATGCACAGGGTGAAGAATTTTCTAAAAAACTGGAAGCCATCACTAAAACTATTGAGGAGAGGGAAGGCCAGAAAGGCAAGTTTACAGCTAATGTAAAAAGCTACTTTAATGGTAATCAATTCTTCTTATTGATTTACAAAAAGTACCTCGATGTAAGATTAGTAGGTACCCCACCACGGTCATTGGGTAAGTTTGGTGGCGACACCGATAACTGGATGTGGCCTCGCCATACTGCCGATTTCTCAATGTTCCGTGTGTATGCCAACAACGAGAACCAACCTGCTCCATACAGTGCATCAAACGTACCATTCGAACCACGCCATCACCTGCCTGTATCTATTAGAGGACAAAAAGAAGGCGACTTTGCAATGGTAATGGGTTACCCAGGCCGCACTAATCGTTACGAAGTTTCTTATGGTGTTGACCTTGCAGTGAATGTAGTAAACCCATCAATAGTGGCTTGCCGCGACCTTCGTTTAGCTATTATGCGCCGCCATATGGACAAAGACAAGTCTGTATATCTTAAGTTGACCTCTCGTTACTCTTCAATAGCCAACTACTGGAAATACTATATTGGCCAAACTGAACAGTTGAAACGCCTTAACATCGTAGACCTGAAGAAAGCAAATGAAGACAAATTCAATAAGTTTGAAAGGGAAAATGGCATGAATGCTGACCTATTGGGTAAGTTTGCTGACTTATATGCGGGCTATACACCATATGCAAAACACAGTGTTTACTACAATGAGGGTTTCCGTGCCTCGGCTATTGCTCGTATGGGTTCTTCAATGAAACCACTATACGACGCTTATCAACGCCATGCCAATAGCAAATCGAAAGAAGCAATAAGCAAAGATACAGTAGAGAAATACGTAAACCAGGTTCGCACTGCTTATAGGTCTAACCTTAAAGAATTCGATTTAGGTACAGAAAAAGAAATGATGGCCGAAATGACCCGCCTCTATCATGATAATGTTCCTAAGAACCAATTGCCCGATGTTTTCGAAAAGGTAATCTTCAACAAGGAAAACCAGAAGAAATGCAAAGGAAAAGATTGTTGTTTTACGGGCACCTCTTATACAGAATATGCTGATTATGTATTTGCCCATACTATGCTAGCAGATAGTAATAAGTTCAATGAATTTTGCAAAGCACCAAGCTTTGAAAAACTAAAGAAAGATGAAGCTGTGACCTATGCGCTAAGCTTTGTAAACAACTACAACACCAACTACCAGCCAAAAGTTGAAGCTTTCACCTATAAGAAAGCCGATCTTAGCCGCCAGTATGTTCATGAACTCCTGATGAAATCTCGTGAGAAAAACATGTACCCAGATGCTAACTCTACTATGCGTATTTCTTACGGCAAGGTAAAAAGCTATGAGCCTCAGGATGGTATCCATGCTAACTACTTCACTACCCTTGATGGTTTAGTAACCAAATACAAACCAGGTAGTGATGAGTTTGATGCTCCTAAGGAACTGATTAACCTGTATCACGAAAAGAACTATGGCCGCTATGCCGACCGTGATGGCAGCCTGCATACCTGCTTCATAACTGACAATGACATCACTGGAGGCAACTCAGGTAGCCCGGTTATAAATGCCTATGGCGAACTGGTAGGTGCTGCATTTGATGGCAACTGGGAAGCAATGAGCGGTGATATTGCCTTTGACAAAAAATACAAAAGGACTATTGTGTGCGATATACGCTACATCTTATTCCTTGTAGATAAACTAGGTCATGCCAATAACCTGATTAAAGAAATGGATATCAGGGAATAATAATAACCTTGATTATTTAAAAAGGAAACGACAGCCACCCTGGCTGTCGTTTCCTTTTTGCTAATATGTACTTGAAATATTGCAGATAATAATTTTATAATCTAATTCAACTCC
>CAIWHI010000004.1 GCA_903912435.1 uncultured Bacteroidota bacterium
CAGGGCTTCAACGGTTATACCCTTGCAGGTTTAGCTAAGACATATATTGATGGTGTTCCATTCTTTAAGTTCAGCCTTGCTGGTGATTTAACTGGTGGTATCTTATTATTTGGCTCTTACTTTATTGCTAAGAGTGTTCGCTTCACCGAAACAAGCAAGGTTAAGGCTTAATAATTCTTAATAATATTGAAAAAGCGCAATTGCCATTCGGTAATTGCGCTTTTTGCATTTATAAATTCTATCGATTTACTTTATCGCCTCCACTGTATACCCATTCTTTCTTAACAAAGTTATTACCCCCTTATCTCCCCAAAGATGCCCGGCACCAACTGCAAAAAACACAGATGACTTATTCATTTTATCGGTCATCCTGCCTATCCATTTTGAGTTTCTGTCATAAAGTAAGGCACCCATATTGTCACCAAGTTCTTTCGATTTTATTATTTGCTCATATAATGAAGGCAAATCTTGTATTTTATACGCATTAATGAGCTGCTGGTAACTGGTATCATCATTATTAGGATGGGTTATTTGCTCCATTAAACTATTCACGAATGAATCTGTAGGTATACTCTCAAATGCTTCAATCTGCTCCTTTGGTTCTTCCAGACCCATAATTTCCTTTTTTGACTTCTGGCCGGTCTTCATAATGGTATCCTCATACGATATTGGGTTGGGGCAATTCACTTCATTGCTAATCAACATTCCTTCGAGTACCATTGGTTTCATATTTTCGAAAATCGAAATATCTATTCCCGCATTGTCTTTTACATATTTAGAAATAATCTTGTATTGCTCCGGGGTAAAATAGTCTTTCAGCTTTTTACCTGTTTTATCTATCATCAGGGCCGATGTTTCCATCATTAATTTCGGGTCACCTAGGTTCATTTCGAAACATATTTTCTCGCTTTTATCCAGGCTTTCCTTCATTTTATTCGTCCAAACAAAATCATTGGCACATATCAGGTGCATAGTGCCAAACAAGTAGGAGGGTTTTGAAAGCTGTTTACCACTTATTTTCCAAAGTAATGATTTATTATCCTGTACATTATTTGACTGTGAAAAAACCTTGGAATTTATTCCTAGGGAGAGTATGGATGCAAGGATGACAGTAATTTTTTTCATGCTATAAAGGTATGGGTTTGGATTTTATTTAATTACCCTTCACCATTCATTTACATTGGTGGGTATTAATCTACCCTATACTCTTTGGCGGTGGGTGCTATTCTAAACAATAGCAATTCGGTATTATAAAATAATTTATTTAATGTTGTCTTACACTCAAAAATCCCAATACTACAGTATTATTTTAAGTTTTGCATATAGCTATATCAGTCAAATTGAATGCCAATCTTTATAAATTGCCTATATTTGTCATTACAAATTCACTACTAAATGACTGTACCAACGTTTCAGGAACATTTTGATAGCCTTATTGACAGGGAGGTGACCATTGAGCCCAAAGATTGGATGCCCGATGACTACCGAAAAACCCTGATAAGGCAAATTTCACAACATGCCCATAGCGAAATAGTAGGCATGTTGCCCGAAGGTAACTGGATAACCCGTGCCCCAACTTTACGCCGCAAGGCCGTATTATTGGCCAAAGTGCAGGATGAAGCTGGTCATGGTTTATACTTATATAGTGCAGCAGAAACACTAGGTGTAAGCCGTGATGAACTATATGAGCAATTACATTCAGGTAAGGCAAAATACTCTTCTATATTCAATTACCCTACGACCTCATGGGCCGATATTGGTGCCATAGGTTGGTTGGTAGATGGTGCTGCTATTATGAATCAGGTGCCACTTTGCCGCACTTCTTATGGTCCATATGCCAGGGCCATGGTTAGGGTTTGTAAGGAGGAGAGTTTCCACCAGCGCCAGGGTTTTGAAATTATGCTTACGCTTGCCAAGGGCACTGAAGTACAGAAAAAAATGGCACAGGATGCATTTAACCGTTGGTGGTGGCCATCATTAATGATGTTTGGCCCACCCGATGCCGAAAGCCCAAATACAGCCCAAAGCGTAAGGTGGAGAATAAAACGACTCACCAATGATGAATTGCGCCAAAAGTTTATTGATGTTACTGTTGAGCAGGCTAAGGTTTTAGGCCTTGACATGCCTGATAAGGATATTAAATGGAATGAGGAGCGTGGCCATTACGATTCGGGGCCTATCAACTGGGAAGAATTTAAGAATGTGGTAAAAGGCAATGGGCCATGCAATAAGCAAAGGCTGGATACCCGTAAAAAAGCCTGGGCAGATGGTGAGTGGGTGCGCGATGCAGCCATGGCTCATGCCGAAAAGAGAAAGGCCAGGCAACAAGCTGCTAAAGCAGCCTAAGTGGGAAAGGATTGAATAATTTAGGCTAATTATTTCTAGTGATTAGCCGCAGAACTTGATTTATTATGACTAAAGATATTAAAGCAGGAAAAAACGAATGGCCTTTGTGGGAAGTATTCATTCGTAGTAAGGCGGGACTTGACCATAAACATGCAGGTAGCCTGCATGCTGCTGATGCAGAAATGGCTATTGAAAATGCGCGAGATGTTTATACCCGCCGTATGGAAGGGGTAAGTATTTGGG
>CAIWHI010000005.1 GCA_903912435.1 uncultured Bacteroidota bacterium
CAATGGTATATAGCCAATCGGCGGCATCACCCCAGCCCGTTCCCCATCACGGTGTGCAGGCAAAGGAGAGGGTGTCGTATTCTAACGTTTCTGACGGTATTTTTTGGATGCTTCGTCCACTCCTAGATTATATTATTTCCAGATATTTTTTTAGTAGCCCTGGCATTTATGCCGGGGAAAGGTGGTGAAATAGAAGTTGGCTTTAGCCAAAATTAGTATGCGTACATTCCATGTACACTAATTTCGGCTAAAGCCTATAAATTTTATTGTTTCATACCCTGGCCTGAAGGCCGGGGCTACTAACATTAGGTTTTAGGGACATCTGATGCCTTACCCTGGCTTCTGACATAATAGGTGAAATCAATCAGTGATTACACATGTCCTATTCAAAGAACTTGTGCAACAAATTTGTTACTCCCCACCACAGTGGGCAGGCAAAGGAGAGGCTGTCGTATCCTGACGTTTCTGACAGTATTTTTTGAAAAATGTAAGGATTGCCCTCGTCCTATTCAAAGAACTCTTGTGCAACAAATAAGTTCCTTCAACAGAGATAGCGAGGAATGGCATTGCTTAAGACAATCTTCCTTGGAAGTTTAGCTTGATAGCAATTTTCATTTACTAATGAAGGAAAAATAAATGGTAAATAAGAAAAAGGCCTGAGGAATAGCTCTACGATATCAAGATGCGATTAATATCCTGCTTAATTACCTGACAATCACTGAATATAGTGGAAAATGTCTGGTACACACCAGTCCATTCATTTTCGTTATTGACAATGTAATTAAAAGCAATATGCCCACCTTTTGATAAATGCGCCATACATTGCTCTAAAAATGCAGCATTTGTGACAAAATCAGGCACTACCCTACCAAAGAATATGTCAATGAATATAAGGTCGTACTGCTCCGTATTACGCTCAAGAAAGTTCCTGGCATCATCACAAACAGGCACTATGTCCTTGAGATATTCTGGTGCCATTAGCTCTATAGCCCAATTGAGTATAACCTTATCAATCTCTACCATTGTGAATTTTGGAAAGAATTTCTGAGCATGCATGATATCAACAATACTGCCTAGCCCTGTACCCAAAACCAATACCTTCTTTATACCAGGCATTACTGGTTTCAAAGCATTTATGACAGCCACAGCGGGTTCGTACCTGGTACCATCAGAATAATATACATCAGAAGTAGCTAATTGAAATTGGTTACGGTATAAGTATAATAAAAGTCGGGAATTTACTGAACCTGCCGACCTTCTTATTAAAACAGGGAGCACATAACTCAACAACTTCTGGTAAAGAGGAATCTTGATAAGACAATCAATTTATGGTTAAAAAAATAAGGATACTATATCATAGTATCCTGTTATAAAATCTTATTACTGGCTTTAGTGCATAATAGTCACTTAAAACATTACTACACATCACTATGGTGTCTCTTCTTGCGAAACAGGGGCACCTTGCTTTCATTACCATTTATGAGCCTGCCAATATTCTTATGATGGGTTAAAACCACCAGAAACGCTACGGAAATGGCAAATAAGCGGTAGCTCAACTCTTGTGCATGTGCATTGAAGATAAACAGTATCAATAAAGGAAACGCAATACTTGCTGTAATACTACTTAAGGATACATAACGTGTTAATACCAGCATCAACATAAATACAAGCACCAGACTTAAGGCAACTATAGGGTGTATACTTAGTATCATCCCAAACAGGGTTGCAATACCCTTTCCACCTCTGAATTCGGCCCAAATAGGAAATATATGACCTAAGACGGCGGCTAACCCAAGAAAAATCTGAAGGTTTACAAAGGGCTCACTCAAAACTAAAAATGGAGAAAAGAAGGCCAGCTTAACAGCAAGAAACCCTTTCATCATATCTCCGGTCATTACCCATACACCAGCCTTGGTACCTAATATCCTAAAGGCATTTGTAGCTCCTGCATTCCCGCTCCCATGCTCCCTTATATCAATTCCGTAAATAAACTTACTTACCCAAACTGCTGTAGGAACCGACCCAATCAAATATGCTAAAACTAAAAGAAGTGCTATCGTCATTACAGTTTAATATTATTGAGGAAAACAAATTTAATCGTTCTCAATCAAATTTCCTAATGGTGCCTTAAACTATCTTTATACAGAAAATAATTTTTGAATGCAAAAATTGATTAATGAAAAACAGTCTTTTTAAACTGTAAGGCTATCCACCCATTGTGTTCAGACCCGCTTACAAACTCAAATCCGGCTTCAATGCCAGCCTTAACCATTATTTCTCTATCATCAACCAAAAGTCCGCTCATTAATAATAATCCATCATCCTTTATTACCTGGTGCATCATAGGCAGATAATGCACTAGTATATGACGATTAATATTAGCAAGAATTACATCAACCCTATTGTCCTGAACTAATTCCAGAGAGCCTGTTTGTACAGATATTTTGTGACAATTATTTCTAACCACATTTTCCAGTGCATTTTCAGTACACCATTCATCATTATCTATAGCCTTAATACTAGCTGCACCCAGCATTTCAGCCAGAATTGCCAGAATACCTGTCCCTGAACCGAAGTCAATAATTTCCTTATCCTTAAGGTCAAGGTTTTTCATGGCCTGCATCATCAAAACAGTAGTAGCATGATGCCCTGTACCGAATGACATCTTTGGAGTAATAATGATATCGTAAGGTGTATTGACTTCAATATCATGAAAATGCGCCCTAACAGTACAGAATCCATCAATAATCACGGGCTGGAAATTGGATTCCCACAATGCATTCCAATTTTGGGCAGGTACTACCTCAATAGTGTAGCTGAAATTATGGGTCTCCCGTAGTGCTTCAACAAGTGATTCATCAAATGATTCCCGCCCTATATAAGCCAATAAGCAGCCATTAATCTCTTCAAACCCATCATAACCCATTTCACTAAGTAAGGCTACCAATATGTCAGTATCAGCCTGGTCAATTGAGCTGATGATAATTTTCACATGATCCATTAGTGCAATAATAGTATGTAATCCCTTAATTAAACCTTAAAACAAGGAAAAACATGGATTACCATAACCAAAAATAATATGGCAGTTTTAAAACCTACCTGGTCTGCGTATTAGTTTAATAATAAGGCTAAGCAATATTGCACCAACTGTTGCTGTGATAACTTTGTTAACCCAGATATTGCCTGTAATACTCAACTTCGATCCAAATAGTTTGTACCCAATAAAACCACCAACTATACCAATTATTATATTCACCAGCAGGCTATCATTTTCTGATTGAACCAATGCGCCAGCAATGGAACCTGCAATAGCACCAATAAGGCACATAATTAATATCTCCATCATAATGTTCCGTTTTAATTAAAATTAATAAAGGTTGCAAGTAAAACCTGCAACCTTAATATAAATATACTAGTATTCTAGTTAAAATTAATTATCCTCGTCTTTTTCTTTTGCACCTGGTTTAGCAGGGCTATCATCTTCTTCTGATTCTACGTGCAGATTCTGCTGTAGGTCAAGTGTACCCTTCTTATCTGAACTATAGATAACACGACGTGTAGGAATATCGCTGATAATGCGGAACTCAGTCCGACGATTTAACTGACGACCTTCTGGGTTGTCTTTACCATCAACTGTAGCATTAGAAGCATGTGGGTTTTTAGACCCAAAGCCTTTTGCTGTTAACCTGTCTTTATTAATACCACTCTTCTCCAAATAATCAAGAACTGATTGTGCACGACGCTGAGAAAGAGCCAGATTGTATTCGTCTTTACCTTTATTATCTGTGTAAGAATAAATTTCGATAGTTAATGATGGATTATCAGCAAGAAAGTGAACTACTGAATCGAGGCCAGCAACTGATTCAGGACGTAATGTTGACTTATCATAATCATAGTATATATTACTTACACTAAAGCTAGTCTTCATAGTATCCATAAAGATGGTAACTTCTACCGTATCATCCGGATCAGAACGTTTGATTTCCATTGTGCTTACAGAAGCACGTGAAGAGGTATAACCTTGCTTATCGGCTGTAAGCACATAAGCATGACCACGCTGCATGTTGAAAATGAAATTACCATCTTCAGAATTGTAGGTATCCATTTCGCCTTTCTGGTCAACTTTCTTAACTACACTCTGGGTAATTAACTCACCAGTTTTCCTAAGTTTAACTGTACCTTTTACAACCAACTTTGGTTCAGCCTGGATGCGCCAAATATCATTACAACATGTAGGATTTTTTAGTGCATAAGAACCAATACGGTTAGATACTACATAAGCATCTGGCTTACCAACCGGATCCTTGATGTAATACAGTTCGTCAGCCGATGAGTTGATAGGATAACCCATGTTATGTACGTTAGTGTAACGTGAAGGACCACCATCAGCAGAGTAGATATCAAATCCACCTAAAGACTTCAAACCGTTAGTAGCAAAATACAACTTGTTCACACGGCTATCGTAGTAAGGAGTAATTTCATCGGCCTTGGTATTAATTTGTTTACCACCATTCTGTGGACGACGGTAGCTTTTGTTACGAGGATCGATAATTGAATACCAAATATCATAACCACCCCTGCTTTGTAACTTACGGTTTGAAGAGAAGAATAAAACCTCTTTCTTACCCACCTTAGCTACGAAAGGCATAGTATTAGAAGAACCTGGCTCATTAACGTTACCTGGAACTAATTCAGGCAAACCCCAATGCTGTCCTGCATTATTCTTACCAAACTCTGATACAAATATCTGGCAGGTAATCACCTGAGTATCACCTTCAGAACATTTAGTAAAATAGAACCTGTCGCCACCTGGGCTAAAGCAACCATTACCTACGTGTACATTCTCATCATATGAGCTACCATCATAAAATGGTAAAGGCCATTGGAATGAATCAACAACTGGACCAGCTTGTTTGTGAGAAGTTAAGAAGTGTTCCTTATAGTTTAACTTATCATAACCATTGGCTTCAATAACTGCATTACGGCCCATTGTTGAGAATAATAATGCTGAGTCACCAAGTGGGAAGGGAGCAAGCTCGGTATAAGAAGTATTTACGTTTGGACCACAGTTAATAACTGTATAAGGTTCAGGGTTTTTAATAGAGTTCATAGCCATAATACAGCCATCAATTTCTATCTGCACCAGTTTTTTCTTATCCTTAAGCACCTTTGGATCAGGATATCTTTCAGGATCATCGTTTAATGGATTACGATCCTTTGGCGCCAGTTTTTTGTTATCAGCAAGGAATTTTTTAAAATAGCCTATTGCTGTTTGGTATTCACCTTGTTGTTTAAACATAATACCCGCCCAATAGCTGGATAAAGGATAAATCTTCTTACCCATATCATAAGCCTCGGCATAGTAATGCGCGGCAGGAACATAGTCTCTGGTAAATCTATAACAGGTGGCTAGCTGGTAAGTATAATATGGATTGCGCTCATCGTTTGCTTTTAACTGTTGGTAGTAATCAACGGCATTAAAATAGCTACCTGTTTTATACAAAAAATCAGCCCAATTCAACTTTTTAGTATCTGACAACTTGCCAATAGGATCAGCAGCCTTGTTCCTGAATTTTTGTGTATTTAGCTTTTGGGCATTAGAATCATATTGAAAAGTAACGACAATCGTTGCTAAAATAATGTACAGCCAAGTTTTTCTCATGTGCGTGAGCGTTGTTAATGGATATAAAAGTATAAATTGGTTTTAAAAAAAAGAAGGGCTTTTGAAAAAAACTTTAGCCCTTCACCATTTATTTATGTAATTCTTAGAATCTGGAGCAAGGAATCGTCCTTTTTTCAGCAAATTGAATTGGATTTGGCATTATATAACGTAATGCAAGTTCAAATCCACCATTACCATTGCTTGATGTATTGAGCGAAGAAATGTTATAATCATAACCTAGTCCTAAACGAAAACCCTTGAATTCAATACCGCCTGTTATCATTGCAGCATCACCGGTACGATACCAAGCAGCTAAGAAAACTGAAGTTGAAAAGTTCTTATAAGTTTCTTTATCACCACTAATCTGATAATTGAATTCATTACCTACTATTATTTCAGAAGCAGTAGCCTGGCTTTGATATAAAACGGCCGGGCGCAAGCTTAACCTTTCACCTGCAAGCCAGTTGATACCCATTTCACCGGTATAACGCATATCCAAACCTGTTTGACTATTTTGCTTTTTCTGAATTGCATCATTAGGTTGATTAATATTATTTGCACCAATACCTAATACGAAACTCATTTTATCACTGGTAGCATGTGAGTAAGACATACCTGCATTAACCAGATAATAATTTACTGAACTTCCCAGGCCCTGTCCAAATTCTCTACTGGTACCTGTAGCAAATCCACCATTATTAAACTCGTCACCAAAGAAAAGCTTGGATAAATCAAGATGCTTATTAGCATACCCACCCTGGAAACCAATAGCTAAGTCGCTACCACCTTTATCACTATTGCGGTTGTAACCACCAAAGTATTTATGGTAGGCTACAGAAACTAACCCGGTAAAGTTGGTAAGGTTTGCATCTCCTGCTACATCATTATATAATTGCAGGCCGGCAGCCAGGTAATCACCATTTTTCTCAATAAACAAGGGCATATCAACCGATGCTCCGTAAGTCTCATATCCCTTTGTTACACTATTCCATTGGCTCCTGTAAATCGCACCTGCACGAACCCTGCCATCAAACATCCCTGTAAAGGCCGGATTGATAACCAACGGCGCCATATCGAATTGTGTAAAATGGATGTCCTGAGCAAACGAAACCGGGGCAATAAGTGTGATTGCCACGGCCAGACTTAAACGGTTAATAATACTTCTCCTGATCATTTTATAAGAGTTATCGCTGTAAAATTACTTTTTTAATTTGTGTTTCAATGGCTCTGCTAAATATTTCCCAAAAGGAAAACATTAATGCTGTTACCTAATCATTAATAATCAGCGTTTTTCATTGTAAACACAAAGAAAACCACTGGCAAAATGTTTTCCATTTCCACCAAGGTTGCCCTCAATGGTTGAAAATACGGAAATTATTCAAACTAGCAATACTTTCACCTATAAATTTCAACTCAACAAGGTAAAATTGAATCAAAACGCCCTCATAACACAATTTATCCCTATGCACTACATTCTAAAAACAAAACTTTTACCCTTATTAATTACTTACTGTTTTATTGGTTATTATTGCCTGTATTAGTAGACAGCTAAAATTTCAAAACCGTTTGGTCTATTAAAAAATAGGCTACCAAAAATATGATTTTTCTAAAATATTTTACAATAATACGCAAAATTAATTTTCCACAAAGCCCTAATAAATTTTTTACCTTCTATAATATTGTATTTTTACATTGTTAATCGTTCAATGGCAAGCACGCTCAAAAATAAGAAAACAGCACCTCCTGCGCAGGATAGTGACTTAACTGCATTAAATATTGATAGGCAAAGACAGATAAGGCTGGGTTTTGGCATTTTTTTTATGCTCACCGGTATCTTTACCTGTATATCTATCATCAGCTATTATTTTAACTGGACTGCTGACCAGGATAATCTTATTTCTGATACCCCACTTTTTCAATTCCTGTTTTTCGATCACCGCCCGGTTGCTAATTGGGGTGGCAGAATGGGAGCTGCAATTTCGCACATACTGGTTTATAAAGGGGCGGGCATTGCTTCTATGGTAGTTGGTATTGCCATTGCTGCAATAGGCCTCCACCTGATTTATGAGAAAAAGGTGGTACCCTTATTAAGATATCTCCGCTGGGTGTCTATTTTAATACTATTATTAGCACCGATCCTTACCTATTTTTTCCCTAATAGTTCTTTCCCAATTGGAGGCTCACTGGGAAATATTACTATTGAATATTTCAACGGGCTTATAGGTCGCATGGGCACGGGTATGCTATTATTATCTACTGTTTTATTTTTTGTATTTGCCATTTTTGCTCTGGACATCAGCCCCTTACTTAAAAAGATGAATGAGCAGGCGCAAAGAATGAAGGCAGCACTTGCCCCACAACCTGTATTCAATACACCTGAAGACAATCCTGAAAACCAGACTGAAGAAGAAAGCCAGCCTACTGTTTTGGTAACAACCCCTGAAAGCCACAAACACATTATTGGTGCTGCTGAAGATGAAACCGACAAACAACCTTTCGTTGTAAATAAAATTGCCAACCAGCTTACCGGCAAAACAGAGAATATACCGCTGGTGATTAATGATACAAGGGCTAAGAAAGAATGGGATATGGCCATTTCTGAAAAACCTGTAGAAAAACCTGCAGATAATCAGGCTTCAAGAGTATTTGTGACAGACACGGCCAAACCAATTGCCCCAAAACAGGAAGAACTGGTAGAGGATAGCGACTACGAAGCTTACAAAAAATATCTGGAAGAAAAAGAAGCCAGCCTGCAAAATGCAAGAAAAGCACAGCAAGCCAGCATTATTACACCACTACCACCAAAACAGGCAGAACCAGAAATAATTGACGAAGCTGATGATTTTGATGAAATAGACGACTTTGAAGATGACCTGGACGATGAGGAGATGGAAGAAGAGGAAGAACCGGGCTTTACATTTGAAGTAGTGCAACAAGCTGAAAAGCCCGCCATTAAGCATGGCTCGCATATTGCCATCAATAGTAATGAACCCTATGCACCTGAACTAGACCTACCCGACTATAGATTCCCTACACTGAACCTGCTTGAAGAACGTGCTACCGAAACTATTGCCCTGGATAAGGACGAACTGGAGAAAAACAAAACACAGATTATACAAACCCTACGCAGCTTTGGTATAGAAATTCAAAGTATTAAAGCTACTGTAGGTCCAACAGTAACCTTATATGAAATTGTACCTGCAGAGGGTGTACGCATATCTAAAATCAGGAATCTTGAGGATGATATTGCCCTGAACCTCGCAGCCCTTGGCATTCGTATCATAGCACCTATACCCGGTAAGGGAACTATAGGCATTGAGGTACCAAATGCCAATAAGCAAATAGTATCAATGCGTACCCTGATATCGAGCGACAAGTTTGTGAATAACAAAATGAGCCTGCCTATAGCATTGGGTAAGAAAATAGATAATGAAAATTACATAGTGGACCTGGCTACCATGCCTCACCTGCTTATGGCCGGTGCTACTGGTCAGGGTAAATCGGTAGGTATTAATGCGATCCTGGTATCTCTACTCTATAAGAAGCACCCATCGCAATTGAAATTTGTGATGATTGACCCTAAAAAGGTGGAGTTATCTATTTATCGTGTTATTGAAAAGCACTTCCTGGCCAAACTGCCTAATGAGGATGAACCGATTATTACCGATACCAAAAAGGTAATTAATACGCTCAACTCATTGTGCATTGAAATGGATAACCGCTACGACCTGCTCAAAGAGGCCGGGGCACGCAATATTAAGGAGTACAACGAAAAATTCATCAGCCGGAAACTCAACCCTGAAAAGGGCCATAAATACCTGCCATTCATAGTGCTGGTAGTGGATGAGTTTGCCGACCTGATTATGACTGCCGGCAAAGAGGTGGAAATGCCTATTGCCCGTTTGGCTCAGTTGGCCCGTGCCATTGGTATACACCTGATTATTGCCACCCAGCGTCCATCTGTGAACGTAATTACTGGTACCATCAAAGCCAACTTCCCTGCCCGTCTAGCCTTTAAGGTATCGGCCAAGGTGGACTCCCGCACCATTCTGGATGCCGGCGGTGCAGAGCAACTGATAGGTCGTGGTGACATGCTGCTTTCTTTTGGTAGCGAGTTGCTGCGTATACAGTGTGCATTTGTTGATACCCCCGAGGTAGAAAAAGTGGTAGACTATATAGGTGAGCAACGCGGTTATTTATCAGCCTTCGAACTGCCTGAATATGAGGGTGAAGATGGAGAGGATGCAAAAGAAGTGGACCTATCGAACAGGGACAAACTGTTTGAAGACTGTGCAAGGCTGGTGGTACAAATGCAGTCAGGCAGCACATCGAACCTACAACGCAGGCTAAACCTGGGTTACAACCGTGCAGGCCGTATTATGGACCAACTGGAATCAGCAGGCATAGTAGGTCCTGCCCAGGGCAGCAAACCCCGTGATGTGTATTTCAAAACCGAAATGGAGCTTGAAGAGTTTTTGATGTCGCTTGATTAGGGAATAAGTAAAAGGGCCATTGAGCTATTGTTCTATAAATTTACATTGACAATTATTCCCGTTTATGTTTTAACTTTTGACTTTTAACTTTTGACTTACCCCTCACTGTTTTAACTTTTGACTTTTAACTTTTGACTTTGCAACATGACACCTGAAAGGGAAGCTAAAATAAATAATGTAATCAATTATCGCCAGGCCGGATTGGCGATAGTTTTGGAAAACGTTCATGATCCACACAATATATCAGCCGTAATGCGCACCTGCGATGCTGTAGGCATACAGGATGTGTATGTACTAACAACTATAATGCCCAGGCATGAGAAATTCATGAAAACAAGTGCTGCAAGTGCACTTGGATGGTTGACAATACACCAGTACGACAATACAGTAGAATGCATGATGGCCGTGAAGAAAAAGCATGGTAAAATTTATGCAACCCACCTGGGAGTAGAATCATGTTCCTTATACGACCTAAACTTCACAGAAGGGGTTGCATTGGTATTCGGGAATGAGCATGCTGGAGTTACCAAAGAATGTCTTTCCTATTGTGATGGTAATTTTATCATACCCCAATTTGGCATGGTGCAGTCGCTCAATATTTCTGTTGCCTGTGCTATATCGCTTTACGAGGCCATGAGGCAACGCATGAATGCGGGCTTATATGATGGCACACCTAGCCTTGAGGCAGAGGAAATAAAAGTATTGAAGAGAAAATGGAGAATTTACTAAGGCAGCTAATACCTACTGTAATTTGTTCTTCAGGCCGGGAGTCTTTTGAATAGTATTCCAGATTACTGTATAGAGGTATTCAGGGTCATAAGGTTGGTAAACGATATCAGATATACTAAGCCCGGAGAAGTCAGACCTTATTTCGTTTGATTTATCTGATGTCACAACTATTATGGGTATTGTGGGATTGAATTTCCTTATTTCTTTGGTAGCGGTCATTCCGTCCATCACTGGCATATGCACATCCATCAATACAATATCAAAATCACCATTCCTCACCAAATCAACAGCCATCTGACCATCCTCAGCATTAACCACCCTGGCATTAAGATTAGATAATATCTTCTGGCCAATGAGGAAGACAAGCTCATCATTTTCGGCCATCAATATTTTTATATTATTGAGGTCAGGTACTATTTTCCTGTGTTTTGGTTGTTTATTTTCCATTAATAGTGATAATATTTACCGTAACAATCTAGTAATCAACAAACTATAAGGTGTAAAGCTGGGAAATAGGAAAATAGCATGTTAATAGTTAACACGAATATAGCAATTTTATTCTTTTTTCATAAAAAATAGTCACTTATCCTGCCATTTTTTTATCTACGGAGTGCACCTTTTACCATTATATGACAAGAGCGGATTAAATTGAATTTTACAGGGTAATTTATTATAAACCAGGCAATAGAATGCCCTTGAGGATAGGATAAAAACCATTTTCTAATAAAAAGCAGTACTAGCGCAAGTCCATTTCTGCATCTGAATTAAGATAGTCGAGATATAATCTAGCTCTATCTCCGAAATGATCTGAATGTTTTCATGTTTGAAATTACGAAATGTATTTCAATGAACATAAGCAGCTCGAAATTTATCCAGCCACCCCAATTTGATACAAATAGGACCAATTAAGCAAAACTCAATCCGATTGAGCCGATTTCACACAATTTGAATAGTTCCTATTTACAAAGGAAAAAGACCGATTTATACAATTATCCATCCCAGCATCGAAATAATTTTGTGTAATAATCATAAAATAAGAAATCATGACTCAATTTAAAAACGCAATCAATATGAAGTTTTCAAACACTCTTATCGGATTAGCTTAACTGCTCTGCTTAAATGGATTTGCCCAAAAATGTACTATTTCCGTTACCGTAAACAACTTTAAAAATAACAATGGCACTTGCTGGGTTAGTTTGTATAAAACAGCAAATGGATTTCCCAAAGATACTTCTAAAGCCGTCAAAACCCAAAAGGTTA
>CAIWHI010000006.1 GCA_903912435.1 uncultured Bacteroidota bacterium
CCGTTATGTATGTATGGCATGCAGGTAGGAAATTCAAGAGCAAGTATAAGAAATTTGTGCGTCTTGAGTCATATGTAGCCCCACTAGTTCAGTTAAGTAATGATAATACTGTTCCAAAATATGCCACCCATCTTATCTATTTGACCTCTGCTGAAAAACCTGGAGGAATTGAGCAAAGAATTGTCCAATCCATCTTCAATCAGTTACCTAAACGCGCCGAGATTTACTGGTTTGTGCATGTTGATGTAGATGATGCACCATATACCATGAGTTATACCACTAAGGTTTTGGCAAAGGATGATATTATTTATGTTCGGTTCAAATTGGGTTTCAGGGTAGTGCCGCGCATCAATCTATACCTGAAGAAAATAGTGATGGAAATGATGGCTAATAAGGAAGTTCAATTCAACAAGAATTATTGTATGCCTGTAACAGGCGAGCCTTGTGGCGATTTTAGGTTCGTAGTAATGAAAAGCTTCTTGTCATTCGAAAACCAATTGCCTTTCTGGAAAGGCCTTTTGATGAAGCTATATTTTATTTTAGATAAAATAAGCTTGCCTGACCCCGCAGCTTTTGGGCTTGATTACAATAATGTAACTGTGGAGCGGGTGCCACTGATTATCCAGGAACCTGGTGATATTCATTTAATTAGAGAAGAAGATAAAACAGCCTCGGCCAATGGATGATAAGGAAAGTAAGGTGCAAAAGTTTTTAGAGTTGACCCGTAAGGAATCACGGGGCAGGCTTAAAATCTATATTGGGATGAGTGCCGGTGTGGGTAAAACCTACCGTATGCTTCAGGAGGCGCATACCTTGTTGCGCAATGGGGTAAATATCAAGGTTGGTTTTGTAGAAACACATGGTCGTGCCGAGACTGCCGCTTTGGTGGAGGGGCTACCAATTATTCCCCGCAGGGAGGTGTTTTATAAAGGTAAAAAGCTGGATGAACTGGATGTTCAGGCGATTTTATTATTGCATCCTAAGGTGGTAATTGTTGACGAGTTGGCTCATTCTAATATTCCGGGTAGTAAGAACGAAAAGCGTTGGCAGGATGTTTTGGAAATTATGGATGCAGGTATTGATGTAATATCTGCTGTTAATATCCAGCATATTGAGAGTATTAATGTGGATGTAAAACAAATTACAGGTGTAGAAGTAAAGGAACGGATACCCGATAAAATGCTGCAACTGGCCGATGAAGTGGTTAATATTGACTTAACTGCCGATGAGTTGATTACCAGATTGAAGGAAGGTAAAATATATGACCATTCCAAGGTACAGCTTGCCCTTCAAAATTTCTTTCAGGCCGATAAAATTCTGCAATTAAGGGAATTGGCACTTAAAGAGGTAGCCGGCCAGGTGGAGAGAAAGGTTGATTACCAGATTACTTCCAAGCAAACCAATTTTAGGCATGAACGATTTTTGGCCTGTATATCCTCCAACCACGAAATAGCCCAACGCATAATAAGAAAAACAGCCCGCCTGGCATCTTATTACAACAGCCAGTGGTATGTACTATACGTGCAGACTACCAGGGAATCAAGTAATAATATACCATTGGCCACACAAAGGCATTTAATCAATAATTTTAAGTTGGCCACC
>CAIWHI010000007.1 GCA_903912435.1 uncultured Bacteroidota bacterium
AAAGAAACTGAAGCATGAAAATTTGGTTCTAATGTCAGAATTTCTTTTCAGGAATGATAACAAATAAATACACCGGTTGTTACCAATTGTAAACATTCCGAATGAAGGCAATTCTATATCAGAATTTAGCATGCGATACAATTTTTTGTGGCGATTTTGTTCATTTTTTGAAAAAACAGCTTAAAATCAAAATTTCCAAGGATTAAAATTCGTAAGATTACTATATTTGGAAAGCGATAAAATATTTGGTAAATATTACATTATTAACGAATTACGTAATTAATTTAATTATATACGCCAATGGCAATTTAAGCTATTGTTGAAGTCATAAAATCAGGGATAACACTTATCATTCACCCAAAAAAATATGATTGTAATGCTTGCGGCGAAAGTATTATCTCGTAAAGTAACAATTACGTTCCCCCATGGTTAACATGCAATTACGAGAGTCCTTAAAAATGATATCTGATTATAGGTACGCATTGGACCAGGCAGATATTGTAGCTATTACTGATCAACAAGGTGTAATCAAGTATGCAAACGACAATTTCTGCAAAATATCAGGTTACACTGAGGCGGAACTGATAGGTCAGGATCACAGAATTATCAACTCCGGTTTTCATTCTAAAGAATTCATTCGTGAATTATGGGTAACCATTGCCAATGGAAAAGTGTGGAAAGGGGAGATCAAGAACAAAGCCAAAAACGGAAATTTTTATTGGGTCGATACTACTATCATTCCATTTCTGAATGCTGATGGGAAACCATACCAGTATTTAGCCATCAGGCATGACATAACTAAGCGTAAAGAGATAGAACATGAATTAGTAGCTATTAATCATGAGCTTGAACAGCGCATACAGGGGCGAATCAAAGAGGCTGAAAATCGAAGAAGGTATTTTACTGCTTTGATAGAAAACTCATTCGACGCTGTATTGCTAATAGACCAAAACGGAAATATAGTATTCCAAAACCCTGCCGTTGAGCGAATTGGAGGATATCCCATTGAAGAAACTTATGGAACTAATGCCGCAGCCTACATTCATCCTGATGAACTCGCCGCTTTTACTGATGCAATGCAAAATTTAGCCCAAAAACCAGGCGCAGACTTAAAACAACAATACCGTGTAAAACATAAAAACGGACATTACATTTGGCTGGAAGGGGTTATTTCAAACCGGCTGAATGATGAAAGCATAAAAGGGTTTATACTCAACTATCAGGATGTAACAGAACGTAAAATGGCTGATTCAGAAATTCTTGAAAGCAAACAATTCAGCGAAAGTATATTAACATCGCTTACCTCTCACGTAGCCGTGGTAGATCAAAACGGCTTGGTTTTGGCTGCAAATAAGGCATGGCAGGATTTTGCAAAAGAGAATTTTGAGTTGAGGATGCCAAGAAGCAACACAGGTTCAAATTATTTTGAAATATGCAAAGAATTGGCGCATAACGGAAACCTCACGGCCCAGGAAGCGCTTGAAGGAATGCTGTCGGTTTTGCATAAAAAACAGGAAATATTTGAGCTTAAATATTTTTGTCACTCACCTGCTATCAAAAAATGGTTTTTGCTACGGGTAATGAACTTTGCGGGCGATAGTCCAAAAATTGTTGTCGTTCACCAGGACATCAGTGCCGTAATACACGCCGAGGAAAATCTGGAAGTTGCACACGGAAGGATAGAAAAGATATTTAATACGCTTGATAGTTCATTTTGGGGGGCCGATATGCTAACCCGAAAGATGTTGTATGCCTCTCCCGGAACAGAAAAGGTGTATGGGTTTACTCCGGATGAATTTCTCAGCAACAACTCTTTATATTATGATGTTATAATACCTGAGGATAGGCATAAAATAGACGATCTTTATCCAGAGCTAAATAGGGGCAATAAGGTACATACAGAATTTCGGGTTACACATAAGAATGGAAAACAGCGATGGCTGGAAGTTTATATGGTTCCCGCTTTGGATAAAACAGGCCGGCTGGTTAAACTTGACGGGATAACCTCGGATATCACCGAAAAGAAAGAAGCAGATGAAAAATTCAGGCTTAACCAAATAAGATATCAATCCTTGATTGAAAAGGGCACGGATGTAATTGTATTATCCGGCCTCGATCGAAAAATTCTTTACGTAAGCCCTACCATAAAAAAGGTACTTGGTTATGGACCCCGGGAAGTGACAGGACGTTACTCCTATGAGTTGATGAATCCTGAAGAGATCAACAATATTCTGCGGGATAGTCAGATTGTGTACAAGGTCGATGGAAGCTCATTTACTGCTAAGCTACGCGCCCAGCACAAAAATGGCGAATGGAGATGGGTTGAAGCCACCATGACCAACATGATGTCAGACCCGGCTATCAATGCTATCGTTACTAACTTCAGGGATATTACAGATAGCAAACTGGCGGAAGACCAGATCAAACACCTCAATGAATCTCTTGAAGTTAAGGTAAAGGAAAGAACCTTGCAATTGCAGGAAGTGAATAAAGAACTTGAATCCTTCTCGTATACTGTGGCTCACGACCTTCAGGCGCCTTTAAGGGTAATCAAAGGCTTTGCCGACCTGTTAGTACAGGATCATAGCACCGTAATTGAAGGAGAAGGCCGCTATTTACTGGATTGCATTACACAAAATGCTCAACAAATGAGCCTTCTTATCGGAGGGCTGCTTGAGTTTTCG
>CAIWHI010000008.1 GCA_903912435.1 uncultured Bacteroidota bacterium
AATAATCCAAAAATCCTCCTGCTCCACCTAAAACTCCGAAAGCAGGGTCGTTGCCACCTACCCCAATATATAATGGGTTCGAATTTGCACTAGTAATAGATCCGTAGTTTACAGAAATATCATATAAACCGTCAAAGTATATCTGTAGTGTACCGCTTGCCTTGGTGTAAACTTCGGTTATCATGTGCCATTTATTAATGTCAATTTGGTAATTGGATGGGGTGAAATAACCTCCAATTCCAGGTGGTGTTAAAATAGTACCTTGAGGAGCAGTGCCTGGCGGGGGCGTTGTCTGGGAAAAGGATCCTTGGACAAAAATGTTACAAGATGGAGTTTGAAACAGCGATATCCAGTCAGTAACCGTTTGAACAGTATTTCCTGTCGCCTGTTTATACAGTGCTACCTGAGGAGCAAAGCTTGCTATTTTAACCCATAAATTTATTGTAAAATCGGTATTGAGTAACTGTAGTTGTGTTGTATTAGGAATTGAAATATAAGAGGTATATCCGTTAAAATATGCTGCTCCGGATGATCTGCCAAAACGATCGGCTCCATAAGTTACACCTCCAGAAGGAGTGCCGTTATTTTTACCAGTGAAATCGGTGGCATCACCGTTCAATTTCCAAAATCCAATAATTCCAACAGATGTACTATCAGCAGGTATACCACTAATACCTTGCGGACCAATTAATGAGGTGCCTGCTGGCCATGCGCCACTTGCCTTTGGGCCATAAATGTAGTCGGTAGCGGTATTAATGTAAAAGTCGCCATTGTTTCCGGTAGTGGAAGCTGGCGCGGTAGTACCGTATAATATGGTGTTTCCGTTGGTTCCATTGGTGCCATTAAAAGAAATTCCGGTTGGCCATGCCCCGTTTGCCTTAGGGCCATAAATATAATTGGTTGCTGTATTTATATAAAAATCGCCATTGTTACCAATATTGGATGCAGGTGCGGTTGTACCATATAAAATGGTGTTTCCGTTAGTGCCATTGGTACCGTTAGTGCCGTTAGTGCCGTTTGCTCCAGCAGGCCCAGGATCGCCTTGCGGGCCTTTACATGCGGTTGTAGTGACCACTAGTATCGCAATAATTCCTATTAAACAGTTTGTAAGTTTTAGTTTTGTAATTGTCATAGTATTGGTTTTTTGATGATATATTTTTAATTTAACTAATATTCTTTTGTATTTTTTAAATTCAAACAGAATTTCTTGGACTATTTATAGATATTTTATTTAATTGAAGTAAAATTATGAGCTATAGAGGTACTAAAAAATACCGATTAATCGGTATTTTTCTAATCGTCAAGTATTCAATCAATAGGAAAAGCAGAGGATAGAATTGGGAGAGCATTTTATCCTGTTAATAAATGTAAAATTATTTAACAGTAAAAAACAACAACGATTAAAGGTGTTAAACCATTTAGATTTATTAGGATTATTTTTTATAGAAATGTAAGTAGCAAAAAAATTTATTTTGCTTTTTCAAAATTATTAATGAAAGAAATAATCCCGTTCATAAAAGCTTCCTGGTCATCCCACATGGGAAAGTGTGAGCCATTTTCACAATACAAAAAGTCCCCATTTGAAATTTGAGTACTCATCCATTTTAAATATTCAGGATCCATGGTATCATTTTTCGATCCTACCAATAGTGTAGGTACGCGTATATTTTTTAGTTCTGCCCTAATATCCCAATTTATTAAACCGCCTGTAACATTGAAAGGATTTACTCCAAGCATATAATCACTTATTGATGTATTGGCATGAGTAATGGTACGTAAAAATGGCTCAGGAAATTCTGGTAGTTTACTTAAATATTTAAAGTAAAGTTCTCGCATTACTAAGGATTGATACTCAGCAACTTTAAATAGGCCTTTACTTTCAAATGATTCTAAAAATTCTATTGTTGATTTTGGAAATTGAGAGCGTAAAACATTTATGTATTTGTTATATTCAGCAAAGCTAGCCAACATATTACAAGCAACAAGTCCTTTCAAATTTTTTTGGTACTTGAGAGCATACTGAAATGCTACTACGGCACCAAACGAATGCCCTATAAGATAAAAATTATCTTTGTTAAGATTTAATGCTATTCTTACCTGTTCTACTTCATCTACAAAACGCTCTAAAGTCCATAAACTTTCTTCTGTAGGCTGATCACTAAAGTATGAGCCCAATTGATTATACTCAATTATTTCGAAGCCTTTTTGGGGGAAATAATTTTCAAAACATTCAAGA
>CAIWHI010000009.1 GCA_903912435.1 uncultured Bacteroidota bacterium
AAAGTATTAACTGCAGTATTAGAGTATAATAATGGAAGGGTTCCGGTAGTTTGTGGTATAGGAGGAAATGATACTGCCGAAGTAGTTCGCCTGTTGCATGAATATGATTTAAGTGGGGTAGTTGCCATATTGAGTGTAGCTCCCTATTACAACCGTCCTACCCAGGAAGGAATCTACCAACATTTCAAGGCTGTTGCAGCAGCTACTGATAAGCCAATTATACTTTATAATGTTCCAGGTCGCACAGGTAGTAATATTTTACCCGCCACAGCATTAAGGCTTGCGGCTGAGTGTAAAAATATAGTTTCCATAAAAGAGGCAAGTGGTAGCATTGTTCAGGCTATGGAGCTAATAAAGAATAAGCCAGCCGATTTCGTGGTGCTTTCCGGCGATGATAATCTGGTGCTGGCACAGATGGCTATTGGGATGGAAGGGGTGATTTCAGTGGCTGCAAATTGCTTTCCTGATGAGTTTACAGAAATGGTAAACCTTGCTATGGTAGGTAAATATGATAAGGCAAGAAAAATTCATTATAAATTATTAGAAGGCTTAGACCTCCTTTTTGTAGAAGGTAATCCCCCCGGTGTCAAATGTGCCTTAAATCACATGGGTATTTGTGAAAATGTATTCAGATTACCAGTAGTGCCTGTAAGTGAGAGTACAAATAAGAAGATTGGAGATTTTATTAAGACACTTTAGTATTACTGAGCATCCAGTTGAATAGATAATTATTAAAAGCAGAAATGATGTCGCCGGTTGACATCATTTCTGCTTTTAGAATGCATATAATAGTTTTGTCAAAATCGCCTGAATATAAACCTGCGAATGCCCAATACACCAAACTCAATGGGGCGCAATGTTCCAAAAATGCGTTTTAACTTTTACCTTTTACCTTAATTCTCCGGTGCCCCCTCGTGTATCCATTTTAAAATAGTATTCCGCTTGCATGAATCAAGGATATATGTAGGTGGCATGGGCAAGGCACCCGTACTATGAAGGATGCAATGGTACAATTTTGAGCCATATATGCCATCTCCCCTAAACCCATTTACGAGGTAGGTTTTGAGAGAAGTGAAATCTTCAAGGTCAAGACCACCTCCTGTAGTTACAGCAGTACCATGGCAGCTATAGCAGTTAGCCTGTAATATGGGTTTTACCCTAGTGGCATAAGAAACATTGGTGGTATCACAACTATCTACCACTACAGGTGGTGGAATAACTTTTATTATCTCTGTCTTGTGAGTACAAGCACAAATAGTTATCAAAATGGCAATTATTGGTATTAGATTCCGCATATCTATAAAATGATGCAGGCCTGATAGAAATCAGGCCTGCCAAATTAAAACTACACACTTTTTAAAATGTTATTTAATAACGCTCAGCCTTAAAGTTTTTACTTTATTGTCAGCGATAATCGATATTACATAAACACCACTAGTTAATTCGTCTGTATTGAATTCAATCATTTCAGTACCAACACTCATTTCGCCATTGTAAATTTCTTTTACAATTTTACCTGTAAGGTCAAGGATGTTGATTTTTACAACACCATTGTGCTTGATAGCTAACATTAAAGTAGCATTACCATTAGTTGGGTTAGGATAAACCTTAGCATTACCTAAAGAAGAATTACCTACAAATGAAACACCTACGTTAGTATCAATAGGAGGAGCTACATAACAAGTAGTATCATAGCTTGTATTGTTAGGGTTGAAATTACACCAGCCGTTCATCCAGTTGTCGGTAGTATGACCAGTACCAGAGAATGCACCGATATAGTTAACTTTAGAGAAGAAAGGATTGTTTGCTTTGTTATTAGTGAAATCAGGAGGAGTAGTAGGAACATTGTAATGTGCATAAGCACCTGAAGTATCGGTATTGATTGGGTTATTAGGATTAAATGCATGGGCAGCATTGTAAACGATAGGTGAAGTACTTGTTGGAACCATACCTGGGCTTGTTAAATTGAATGGGTTACCAAGGCGAACACCAGTTTGCTCAGTTGCATAGAATTTGTTGTTGTAAGAAGGATTAGTAATCCAGCTAATTGGACCTGCAAAACCAGATAATGTCATCCAGTCTGTACCTGCAGATGAAGTATCAGCCATAGTGTTTGTTGGAGTCAATGAACGTGCACCATCCTTTACGAACACTACATTCTTATTGAATGGATTAGACTGCATACCAGCGATAATGTTATTACGGAACTGCTGAACGCCATTACCAATATTTGCAACTGTAGAACCAAAAGAAGCAGATGATTCATCAATTAACACACCTGCAGGATAACCAGCAAGAACGCTGTTCAGGATGCTGATAGCACTACCACGACGGATATGGGCACCTGCAACAAACTGAGGATCGTAAGCAGTAGATGAAGGACTTACTAATGGACCGATAACTGTACAGTTAGAGAAAACTGGTTTAGTGATTTTTGAAGTATCACCAGCTAAACCTGTAGCAGTACCAGACTGGTAGCTATCACTTTCAAAACCTTTAGAACCTGACTGGTCAGCAGCAAATGGATCCCTAAGACCTACCATGAACTGGTTCATACCGTTGTAACCATTGTCTGTATCGAAATCATCATCCCAGCCAGCGAAGGCTACCATGTATTTACCATTTACTGAACCACCAAACCACTCATAGCTATCATCGCCTGAGTAAGATACCTGGATATGGTCAATCTTGGTTGCATCACCTACGCCACAAAAAGTAAGACCATTGATTTCATTGTTTGGAGAGAATGCGATACCTGGGAACTCAATACGAACAAAGTGCATTTCACCACTGTTATCGTGAGTATCAGTACCACCATATAAAGAACGTGGACCACCTTCAACCTGAGATTGACCACCATTCCAGTTTACTGGAGAATAACCACATAAAATGATACCACCCCAATCACCATAAGTTCGAGAACCTACAGGTTGGTTTGAAGTAAAGATAATTGGGCTTGTAGCAGTACCCATAGCCATAATTTTAGCACCACGCTCTACTATAAGTGAGCCTTTTGAATCCTTATCACCTTTGATGATAACTCCTGGATCGATGGTTAGGGTAGCGCCTGTAGTTACATAAACATAACCATGTAACAAATACTGCTTGTCGCAAGTCCAATGTGTGTTTGTGGAGATGCTGTCAGACACAGTAACTACTGTGTAGGCAAATGAATTGCTGATTGATGCTATCAATAAGCACAATAAAAGGAAATTTTTCTTCATAATCTTTGTTTTAAAATTTTGATGCAAAAGTAGGTTTGTTTGAAATTAATTATGTTAACAATGGATTATCAAAGTATTATCTGAATATTAAGGAATTGTTACCAGCTTAAATTTTAATTTTTAAACCCAGACTATAATACCTGCCAGGATAGTAGGTTTTATAGTCTACATCATTTTTAGAATCAAATTTGTTATCCCTGTTTGCATCTTTCATAAAGACAACTCTTGAACCTAATAGGTTCTGGACACCAAAATTGAGGATATAGCGTTTGCGGAACATTTTAGATATGGTAAAATCTAATGACTGGAAGGGCATTTCGCCTATGCTTTCACCACCTGAATTTGTAGTACCCACGGCATACATCCTTGGTCCGTAAACATTATATAATAAGGAACCTTGTAGCCCTTGTTTTTCACTCTGGTAGTAAAGCCCAAGGTTGACAATGTATGGAGACTGACCCTGGATGCTGGATTGTGGTATTACATTTTTAATCTGGCTAGAGTCGATATTCATTACACTCTTTGCAAGGGCTAGGTTGCCTACTAATGCGAAGTCTTTAAAGATGTCCGTTTTGAATTTATCATCTATAAATGCCAGACTTTTTCTTACATCTACTTCCAACCCGTAGCAGTATGCATTATCAGCATTAATAAAAGTAAAGGTACGGCTGTCACTACCACTACCCGGAACTACAACTTTCTGTATCGGGTTGGTAAATGATTTATAGAACCCTCCTATTTGTATCATTTCGCCAATACCTGGGTAGAATTCATATCTCAAATCCAGATTCTGAATTTCGGCAACTTTAAGTGTATCACCATTGTTTGATTTGTTTCGGGTGGCGGTTGTCTTAAATAAAGAACCCTTTACGCCCGCTAATTCATCGAAATCGTAATAGTAAGTAGGAGCCCACTCCCTGAATTCAGGACGATTTAGTGTTTTGCCATAAGCTACACGCAGAAGTTTTTTATCGGTAAATGTATAAGTAAGGTTGGCCGATGGTAATAGGAATTTGGTAATATTATTAGGATGGATTGGTGTGGTATCCTGATTGATATAGCCTGTTAGCCCTTGTTCATTGTATTCATACCTTGCACCGCCTATTACTGAAATATGTCGGCCTATTGGTAGTTTTAATGAAATGTAGCTGGCGATCAATTTATTTGTTCCATCATATTTATCATAGGGGTTGGTTGCTTCCTGAATTTTAAATTTACTATTACTATCAATATTTGCGTTGTCAAAGATTGTATTGATAGGCAATCCTTTTAGGGTGAAAGCGGCTGCACCGGGCTTAATGGTATAGCCAAATTGCCTCATTTTAAAGCTTCTTGATTTATATTCAATGAAATTACCTGCATTTACATCGAATGTATATTTCTTTTTAATAGTTATTTGCTGCGAAAATTGGTGATTAAAGCTGTAAGTTTTTTCATACAGGGTAGAGTAGAGACGGCCACCACCATTTATAGGATCCACAGATGCTGCAATCTGGGCTTTATACAAAGAATCAGGGTCTGTTTGCGCCTTGGTATACTTTATACGTCTTAAATCTGGCTGGTTTTTGAATAGGTCGCTATAGCCTAATGTCCAGGTATATCTTCTTGTGTCTTTTTTGTTTTTGTGCGTACCTGTTAATTCTGTTGCATAAGTAGCCCTGCTTTCATAACCTATTGAATAAGCTCTTTGATCAACATCTGTAGCTGCTCCGGTATCCCTGATACTATTACGCAGTGTAACGGTTGAGGTACCTATTTGGTTGTATAAATTTCTGAATTCAAATTTAGAATTACCTACTGTTACACCTACATTATCCATAATGCCGGCACTTACATTGGTTACAGACTTCTGGTCATTGTAATTATATGACCTTGTCAATGAATCCCAATCTTGCCTGTGAATCTGGGTATTTGTTTTTGTATTTGAATAAACTACCCCCAGGGTATTACCAATTTTAAGGTTTTTTAATTTCCAAACATTTGATACAGAACCCGAAAACCTTAAATCGGGAGAAAGTTTAGAAGTTGATATACCCCAATCATTACCAAATGAACGTGACCACGTGCCAATATTGGCTTTGTAATTGGGCAGGCTTGAGGATAACAACCCTGGAATACCATTAGGTATAGACCTTTTACCATCATCATATCCCATCCAATCTGAGCCTCCTTGTTTGCCGTAGCTACCGGTAGTGCCGGTAGAAAATTCCCTTGATGAACTTTGAAGGCTAACAGTATACTGGTTTTTATCTGTAATACAGGTACTGTACACTTTGGCCATACCGCCTGCAAAATCTCCGGGAAGTTCAGGTGAAGGTGCTTTGTAAATCAATAGACGGTCAATAAGACCTGCCGGGATAATATCGAATGAGAATGATTTTTTATCAGCCTCACTACTAGGTGTGCTGGCATCGTTAAGCCAAACGGTATTATAACGGTCGGGTAGTCCCCTGATAATGATAAAGCGATCATCCTGTATGGTGACACCTGGAATACGTTTTACTACATCGGCAGCGTTTCTATCCAATGTCTTAGAAATCTGGGCTGCACTCGTGCCACTTACTATAGTGGTGCTGTTTTTTATCTCATTGATTACTGAGTTTTCGGTATTAGTAATCCTTACTGCCTTGATTACGTGGTCGGTTAATTCAATTGTTTCAGGCATCATCTTAACATCAAGGTTTACTTCATTTTTACCCTCAAATTTTACTGTTTGCTTGAACGCAGTATACCCGGTATAATTGAATACTATTTCATAATTCCCATCAGGAATATCGGTAATTTCATACTTTCCGTCAAAATCGGTAACGTTTCCTTTACCGGTTCCGGTAATGGTAATTACCACACCTGTAAGTGGAGAATTGTTTTTAGAGTCATTCACAACCCCCCTGATAATTCCCCCAAATGAGGAAATTGTGGAAACCAGGAATAAAAAAGTGTAGAAATATTTCTGCATTATTTTTTTTGCTGCAAAAATATGTTCTGCAACATGCACGAATATTACGGGAACGTTATTAAAACGTGTCTAAAAAATTAAGGAATTGTTACGTGGTAATCTGTGCTTTATGTTTGTGTGTATATTTTAATGGAATTTCGATTTAATGTAATTATATTGAATGTGTGAAGGGAATTGGTAAATCAATTGCTAGTAAAAGAAAAAGTTGTGGTATTTTCATATTTCTGGATTTTGGGAGGATATTTATTATATACCAAAAAAAAGCCAGGATTCACATCCTGGCCTTTTGAAAAAAAAACTTTAATATAATTACCAAACCCTTGCACGCTCCCCAACTGGGCGATACAATTTATCGGTTGGTTTTATGTCGAATGCTTTATACCACGCTTCCATATTGCTAGGTGGCACGTTGCACCTCAACAAGGCAGCAGAGTGAGGGTCGGTTTTAAGACGACGAGCCAACTCTTCAGGTCTTGTATTAGCGCGCCAAACCTGGGCCCAACTCAGAAAGAAACGTTGGTCAGGAGTAAGTCCGTCTATTTTGGTATTGCTTATGCCTTGTTTAGTTTTCTTGAAAGCTTCGTAGGCAATATTAATTCCACCCAGGTCGGCAAGGTTTTCACCTTCAGTAAGTGCTCCATTGGCATGGGTAGTATCCATCACTATTATTTTATTAAACTGGTCTATAACCACATCAGCTTTTTTAGTGAAATTGGCTGAATCTTCAGGTGTCCACCAATTGCTCAGGTTACCCTCTGCATTATACAAACGGCCCTGGTCATCAAAACCATGGGTCATTTCGTGGCCTATTACTGCACCAATACCACCATAGTTGATGGCATCATCAGCTTTTTCATCGAAGAAAGGATACTGGAGGATACCGGCAGGAAATACGATTTCATTAAATGCAGGGTTATAATAAGCATTTACTGTAGGTGGTGTCATGCCCCATTCTGCACGGTCCACTTTTTTGCCTAATTTATTCAGTTCATAATTATAGCCCCATTCCTCAGCTGCCAGGATGTTTTTTACATAGCTGTCTTTGGTAATACTTAGTTTGCTGTAATCCTTCCACTTGTCGGGATAGCCTATTTTCTTCATGAATGAGTTGAGCTTCACCAATGCTTTAGTTTTGGTAGCATCGCTCATCCAATCAAGTTTCTTAATCCTATCAGAATAGGTTTTCTGGAGGTTGTTAACCAGTTCCAGCATTCTTTTCTTAGCTGTAGGCTTAAAATTTTTGTCAACATAAAGCTGGCCCAATAATTCGCCTTCACTTCTGTCTACTACTGCCATTACACGTTTCCAGCGCAGGCGCTGTTCTTCCTGACCGCTTAGTACCTTTCCATAAAAACCAAAACGGGTATTGTCGAATTCTGACGACATGTAAGGTGCCATGCTATTAACCAGGTGGTATTGCAGGTATTTTTTCCAGGTATTAATAGGGGTAGCTACTAATTGTTTTGATACCTGGGCAAAGAACTTAGGCATACCAATAATTATGGAATCTTGCCCTTTTACCTTTAGGCCAGCCAATAAATTAGTCCATTCGATGCCGGGGGTAAGCTTGTTGGCATCTGACAGATTGAATTTGTTGTAAAGCAGGTATGGATCGCGCATCTCCACACGGGTCATTGATGAATCGGCCAGGGCTAGTTCAAGATTGAAGATGGCTTCACCATCTTTCTGTGCTTCATCGGCGGTTTCGCCCATCAGCATCAACATTTTAGGTATATAGAGCTTATACGCATCCCTGATTCTTGTGGTGCGGGCATCCTTATCAAAATAGTATTCCTTACCTGGCATACCTAATCCACTCTGGCTAAACTGGCAAATTTCCTTAGTTACATTTTTATCGTCAGGAGAAATACCGAAGCCAAATAAAGGACCAATACCTGTGGTATGTTCCAGAGTTATTTCCTTTAGCAGGTCTTTAGTATTGCTGATAGTGCCAATGCGGGTAAGTATTTCTTTTAAAGGAGTGATGCCGGCTTTTTCAATAGCTATGCTATCCATGCCAGAATTGTAAAAGTCACCCACCTTCTGAACCGTGGTGCCTTTTGCTGCGTTTTTTACGCCGGCAGCATAATTTAGTAATTGGTGCAGGGCATTATTGTTGTTTTCCTGGAGTTCATTAAAACTTCCCCATCTTGTTTCAGATTTAGGTATTGGGTTTTTGGCAAGCCATGAACCATTTGCATAAAGGAAGAAATTTTCACCTGGTGATACATGCCTATCCATATTGGCAGTGTCCAGAACTTTACGTGATGTTTTTTTAGGACTTTGGGCTCCTACCTGCCCGCTAACAGCCACAGCGAGAATTGCCGAAGCGAAAACCGATTGTTTTAATAACATAATAAATTAATCTGTATTTTTTCGCCGCAAAACTACAATGAATTTATGGGTAGTCCTAATAAGTTAGTAACTAAAATAGGTAAGGCTAATTGGGAGTGTCTGAATTGAGGTGTGTCACGAATGAGAAGTTGTAGTATATTTATCGTTTTTTCTCTGTTTATATGACTAAATAAAGACGGGTGCTCCTATAGGAACACCCGCAACAGTGAGGCTATTTACCCC
>CAIWHI010000010.1 GCA_903912435.1 uncultured Bacteroidota bacterium
ATTATCTATAGGTCATGTCATAATAATAGTGTCACGGAATCGCATTCATCATGCATAAGATACCCTTGCGGCACAACAAACCCATGCTCTTAAGAAATTAGTCAGGAAAACATATACCCGGCTAGTTTTGTCTTATTTACCCATTGGATGTGGATCGATAAAATCAAATTGATAACTATAGTCTTCATATACTTGTTGTTCAGCAAGATTATATCATAGCCGAGAGCATTACCATGGTCATTTATCGTGACGGTGAGATGATAAACATTATCAGGGTTATGAATAGTTGTTCAACTAAAAAGGATAAACAAATATTTACATGCTCTACTAGTACCATCAAGGAAAATGAACAATTGTTATTGTCCGAATCTTTATCAAAGATTTCTTAGTAGAGATATCATTTTGAAAGAGCGTCCTATTAAAGCCTTACCTGTATTGACTTTCAGTACGAAAATCCAAGTGCTATTCAGTTACAAATGGTGGAGTCAAGATTTATTGAAAAGCCAAACTGTGGCTATTTTTAAAGTTATAATCGTAGTGCAATAGCAAATGTTGATCTTTAATGCAATCTTAGGAAGATAGTCAAGTTTGACAAAAATAATTCTTGCCTTTAGAATATCGTAAAGTAAGTGTATAGGTGGCTCCAAAATAGGCCGACATAAACAAAAAAAATCGGGTAGCATTTTTGATGCTACCCGATTCCTATTTCCGGAGTACCGGTTAAATCTTATTTCTGAATTTCAAAATGGAACACAGCGTTACCAGTTGAAGTATGGAGGTTCAACAAATACATACCGTTAGCTAAAGAATTGCTTAACTGTAATTGTTCGTTGATAGAACCACCCTGAGCCATTACTTTGCTTGAGTAAACTATCTGACCCAACATGTTAGTTACATCAATAGTTACTTCTTCAGTAGCTGTTGTAGCTAATGTACCCTTTACAGTGAATGCACCATTGTTAGGGTTAGGAAGGATATTGAAATCATTAACACTAGCAACATTTGCAACACCCAATGCACTAACACTCATAACCATAGAACGTGTAAAGCTTCTAGTACCGCATGAACTATTACTTGTAACTGTACAGCTAACTGTATCGTTATTCCTTAAGTTAGCACTTGAGAAAGTTGAATTAGTACCAGCAGTTGCACCACCGTTAATTTTCCAGGCAAAAGTAGGAGCAGTACCAGTAACATGTAAATCCAATGAGAAATTAACGTTGCTGTATTTATAGATGTTTGTACCTGGATCAGCAATCATTGTGAAATCAGGAGTAACAGGAACATCAACATTTTCAGCAATATTGTTACTGCTTACATTATCCATAGTACGACAAGCTAAATTACTTGTCATCACACAGAATACAACTTCACCAGCAACTGCATTGTGATTTAATATATTAGATGAAGTACCTGGAACCGGAGCACCATTTACTTTCCATGCATAAGAAGGAGTAGTACCACCATTTACCGGAGCTGCAGTGAAGACCATTGGAGCACCAGGACAAACAGGAGCAGCAGCAGTACTGATAGATACCGATGGAGTAAGCTTAGTTGTAACAGTGATAGGTAAGTTACCATTTGCTGTAGTTGTAGTAGCACAAGGAGCATTGCTGGTCATTTCAAGAGTAAGCACGTCACCATTGTTAGGAACATAACTATAAGTAGCAGATGTACTTAAAACCGGACCAACACCAGCCATTTTCCACGCATATACAGGAGTACCACCATTTACTGGAGCTGCAGTATAAGTAGTCATATCACCAGAACATGTTGAAGCATTACCTGTGATAGTAACAGCAGGAGTTACAGTAGGTGTAACATTTACCACCTTAGAACCAGACATATTGCTTGTACAAGTAGTAGCTGCATTACGAGCAGTTACGGTATAAGCACCACCATTAGTCATCAAGCCGAAATCAAGTGCTCCATTAACTGTAGGAGTAATTGAAGTAGCGAAAGTACTATTTGTTGCTGTGTAAGTAATACCTGCATTTGCGTTAGAAAGACCTATATGAACACCGGTACCACCAGCGCAATAAGAACCACCACCAGTTACAGCATAAACCGAAGGCAATGGATTAGAAACGATTACCGCATTTGCAGCCATGGTGTTTACACATCCATAGGTAATGTCAGTTGCTTTAACTGTATAAGTACCAGTAGTTGTGATAGAACCAAATGATAATGGAGCATTAATTCCGGTAAGAGGACCTGCAACCAGAGTACCACTAGCATTATACAATGAGTAAGTATCAAAAGAATCAGAACCAGAAATACCAACTGGAAGACCAGTTCCACCAGCACAATACTGACCAGAACCTGTAACTGTATAAGCATAAGGTAATGCTACAGTGTTGATAGCTACCGGAGAAGCCATACTGCTATTACAGGAAGTCAAAGGATTAGTAGCAGTAATGGTATAAGCACCTAAAGCTAATTGATTACCGAAGTCAAGACCAAAACCGGTACCAGCCATTGTGATTGGTGCACCTGATGGACGATTAAGTGTATAATTGATACCTACACTTGATAATGAAAGACCAACGTGACGACCTGCACCACCAACGCAATAGTTACCACCACCTGTAACAGTATAAACTGCCGGGGTTGGATTAACATTGATAGTAGAGCTACCATTCATTGTAGAAGTACAGTTAGTTGCTAGATCGGTACCGATAACTGTATAGATTCCAGGAGTTGTTTGCATACCCATATCAAGAGTTGCAGCACCTGTACCCGGAACAGTGCTGCCCGGAGTAGTACCCAAGAAAAGCTGATAAATTACAGAATTCTGAGAACCATCAAGTGTGATATCAACACCAGTACTACCGGCACAGAAATTAGCACCATGAGATACATTGTATATTCTAGGATTAGGATTGATTGATACGGACTGACTACCGGCCATAGTACTTGCACAAGTAGTTGCAGCATTAACTGCACCAACAGTGTAGATACCAGCAGCATGCTGGAAACCGAAGCTAAGAGCAGTAGTAGAACCAGTACCAGTTACAATAGGACCAACAGGGGTAGAACCATTATACAATTGGTAAGCAATACCAGCATCAGAGTTGTCCAAATGGATTTCTGTACCAATACCACCTTCACAATATGCACCACCACCAAGAACATTATAAGTAGTAGGTAAAAGATTAACACCTACAACTGCTGTACCGGCCATTGAAACGCTACAACCAGTTGCATCAATAGTTGCTATAACATTGTAAGAACCTGCAGTAGAAATAACACCGAAATCAATACCTGAATTAGAACCTGCAACCGGAGAACCACCAGTTAAAGTATACGAAGTACCGGTAGCAGAATTATTCAATCCAACATGAACACCAGCAGCACCGAAGCAGTAGTTACCACCACCTGTAACTGCATAAACAGTAGGTAATGGATTAACATGGATTGCAACGCTTCCATTCATATTATTGTTACAAGTAGTAGCAGGGTCATTAGCAACTACGGTATAAACACCATCGCCAGTTTGAGCACCAAAGTGTAATGCAGCACCACCAATAGCACCCGGTAAAGTTGTAATAGGAGCGATACCATTATACAAGGTGTAGTTAATAGCTGGATCAGAACTGTTAATATAAACATCAGAACCAGTACCACCCATACAGAAATTACCACCACCCATTACAGTAGAAGCAACAGGTAGCGCGTTAACTGCAACATTAGCAGAACCAGTCATTGTATTAGAACAAAGAGTAGTAAGATTAGATGCCATAATGGTATAAGAACCTGGAACTGTTTGCCTTCCAAAATCAATTAGACTACCAGTACCAGTCATTGGGAAACCAACACGAAGCGTACCATTCATTAACTGATAAGCAACACCAGTTTCAGAATTATCCAGTTTTACAGATACACCACCTGTACCAAGACAATAGTTACCACCACCAATTACATTGAATGAAGTAGGAGGAGTATTTACAGAAACGGTAGCAGAACCAGCCATATTGCTCGTACAACCTGTTACTGTATCTCTTGCTGTAACAACATAATTACCAACTGTTGAGAATACACCGAAATCGAGTGCAGAAGAAGAACCAGATAATGTAGCACCGTATGTACCAGAAATTGATTCTATGATTTGGTAACTAACATTAGCAAATGAACCATTAAGACCAATATGAACACCAGTACCTGCTGCGCAATAAGCACCACCACCAGTTACGGTGTTGATAGCAGGGCGGGCATTGATAGTGATTGGTGAAGAAACGAAACAACCGGTAGTTGAAGAGGTATAAGAAACATTAGCCATACCAGCAGCTATACCAGTAACAACACCTGAAGCATTAACTGAGAATATTGATGGATCGCTTGCAGACCATGCACCGCTACCTGAACTAGTTAAAGCTGAAGTAGACCCGGCACAAACACTAACAGAACCAGCTATTGGAGAAGGAAGAGTATTGATAGTAATCACCTTAGAAATACTGCAACCAGAACCTAACCTATATGTAATAGACGAAGTACCGGCAGAAAGACCTGTTACAACACCTGCTGTTAAATCAGCACTTGCTGTGAAAGAACCGCTAAACCATGTACCACCCGGAGTTGGGTTAGAAAGAGCAATTGTCTGTCCGATACATACAGATGAAGAACCGGTAATAGGTGATGGAAGAGCAATAACATTCATTGCTTTTGTAGCAAAACAACCAGTACCAGCAATATAAGAAATTGTAGCAATACCAGAAGTTACACCAGTTACATTACCTGTAGCACTTACAGTAGCAACCAAAGGATTACTACTAGACCATGTACCACCAGTTGTTGTTTCGAATAATGGTGTATTAGTACCTACACATACATTAGCACTACCAGAAATAGCAGCAACAGCACCATTTACCGTTACAGAAGCAGTCATGCGGCAACCTGTAGGCAATGTGTAAGAAACAGTAGTAACACCAGCAGTAACACCAGTGGCAACACCTGTACCAACAACAATAGAAGCTATTGAAGGATTAGCACTTGTCCATGCACCACCGGATGGAGTAGATGTCATGAAAGAAGGGAAAGGAGCACAAATGTTGGTACCTGTAATAGCTGATGGTAAAGGATTAACTGTTAACAACTGAGCAGGTGAATAGTTGGCAAGCAAACTATTGGTACAAGTAATACTATCACGTATATAAGTAGATGTAGTAACTGTAGGGAAGTAATAAGCATCGGTAGCACCTGAAACTGTAGTCCAGTTTACGTTATCTGGAGATGTTTGCCAGTTATATTTAATACCAGGAGCAACAGTAACGCCTGTAAGATATACACCAGTAGTGAAAGAAGGCATACAACCTGCTGCAACCGGAGCATTAACTACACCAGGATTAGGAAGACCTGAACAGTTAGAAGCCGCAGGAGAGAAAGTAGCTAGTGCTGTACCTGAAATAGATGAGCCACCGCTAGGGCAGGTAACGATGCAACGGAAATAAGTATCGGCATTGATACCTACAATAGTACCATTACCAGTATAAGTATAGCTAGAAGTAGTAGCACCTATTACATTTTGAAAACCAACTGATGAGAAAGACCACATTTGCCACTGATAAGTAACACCACCACCAATTGAAGCAGAAGGTACATTTAAGGTAAATGTAGAAGCAGTATTTCCTGATGTAGGAGAAACAGTAGCAGGACCAGCTGTAGGAGTACCAGAGCAAGGGAATACACCCTGGCCATTTAACAATTCTGTAATTGCTGTAGCAATACCACCACCGTTAACTGTTAATGGAGAATTAGTGAAGATACTATAAGTAAGTGGAGCGAACTTAACATAAATAGTAGCAGTAATACCACCTGCTGTATAAGGTAAGCTAACAGGAGTAGCAGAATAAGTAACACCACCATCAACAGAAACAAGGAAACTGGCAGGAGGAGTTACAGTAAGATTACCACTTGCAGGAGAAAGGTTATAAGCAACCAGATTAAATGTCTGGAAAGCTGAAGTATTACCAACCACAATAGGGCCGAAACTTAAAGCACCAGGAGATGCAGAACCACCAGCAGGTGGTACATATATATTACATACACCATTGCCTGTAGAATTATAACACTGCGACATAAGTACACTAGAGCATGCAGTAGGATCGGTCCAAGATGAACCACCACCGCCAGCACCGTAGTAGGAACCACCACCGCCATAGTAACCGGCACCACCGCCGCCACCATAATAGCAAGAAGTACCTACACCACCAGTACCTAAACCACCAGCACCGGCACAACCAGCAGAACCTGCAGCACCACCGGCAGTCTGTGTACCACCCTGGCCGCAATAGCTGGTGCTATAAGTGGGAGAACCAAGCATATAGCCATTTTCACCTGTTAGGTTACCACCGCAACCACCTTTTTCACTATTAGTAGAAGATGAATAATAACCGGCACCACCACCAGCACCGGCAACAATAAGGCGGCTAGCAAGCGCACCTGCTGTTGTACGGATATCAGTGGCACCACCACCGGAACCTGAATAATAATATTGGCTTGCACCACCACCATTGAAACCACCGGCTACACCATAAATACAACAAGTAGGACCAGTATTACCTGCTCCACCAACATAAACCTGAAGTACCTGGCCACCAGTTACTGCAAGCAGGGCCTGAACCCTTCCACCATTACCACCCTGGGAATAGCCGAAATAGTTAGCACCGCCTTTAGCGCCCTGCATATCTACAGAGATTACCGTAACCCCTGCAGGCACAGTGAACGTTTGCACCGCACCCGTATAGGATAGGGTTGTTACCTGAGCGATAGAGCTCTGATTCCATCCTGCTAATAGAGCGATCAGGATGAGGAGTTTTAAAGAGTAAAATGGTTTCATACTCATGTTGGTTTTAATTAAAAAAATATAAAAAGGTACAATTTGACAAATGCAATTAATGCCACTTATGGCATTGAAAGTATAATAGCTATGCAAAATAGAAAGAATCTCAAACAAAACAAAAATTTTCGCCAATTTTTTAAAAATAAATCAGTCTTTACCGAAACTGAATATTAAAACAGTACAAAAATTTTAGTTAAAAACTGGAATTCCCTGATTTTGCTTTGAAATCATGAATAAATTTCGTGAAAAGTATCAGAGTATTTCACATGAAAATCTGAAACAGCAAATCGGGTGGTTGTATTAGTATTTTTCGGGACTGAAATTTTCATAAAGTGGTATCAGGATTTATTTAAGCATAGTAAAAGCCACTTACCTGGCATTTACTAAACCCCAATACCCCAAAATATCCATTTGGGGCAATGATTTTTGCTAATCATTGATTATCAATTAGATCACGGGTAAATCATTGCCCCATCAATGCCCCACGATTGCCCCAAATGGTAATAATTGGGGCAATTACTATCTGCTGTTAACCAGCAAAATAGTCGGCTTCGGAGGCTAAATCGAGAAAGGGATATTTAGTCATTAATTCTTTGATTTTATTCAGGTTATTAGCCATGAATTTTTTATGAGCCATGGTTTCGGGGAAACGTGGCCGGTGTGCGCGCGAAGTGGTTATTTCCAACACTTGTTTCATAATTTCCTGGTCTGCCGGTGTGATAAGTGCACCTACAAATTGCTCCCACACATATGAAGTAGCCATGTAGTTGGGGTGTACAAAATCTATATCGTAAAACCGATAATCGCGCAAAATATCTATAACCAGCTCATAGGCCGGGAAATAAAAAACATTATTAAAGTTACTACATAGTTCATGAACAGACTCTATGAGGCGTGCTTTACTCCTATTATTATCTACAACCCCATCCCTGATATGCCTGACAGGACTGATGGTGAAGATTATTTTAATACTAGGATTAAGGGTAAAAAGACGATTTAAGGTTGCCTTAAATCCGGTGGTAATTTCATCAATCCCAAGCATTTTCTTCTCAAACCATTGTGCCGGTGCCCGATGATTATTGGCTACGTGTTTACTGCTATCCTTCAAAAAATATTGGAACGAAGAGCCAAGGGTAATAATTAGCCAATCGGCATCTTTAATAAATGATGCTGACTCATTTTGAGACTGATTTATTTGGCTCAAAACACTATTAATATCTGTACCAGAAAACCGCGTGTGGTGCTCCCAGCTATTCCATAATTCATTTAAATAAAAAAGATCGCTTTCGTTATAATTCTTAGCTGATATATACGTATCTAAACTTGCAGCTACACTCAAAGGATTGAAAAGAATGCCATGAGGATTAGACATAACCCTAAATTTGTGCTGCTCTAACCTCCCGGATATATGCTCGGTAAAGCAAGAGCCGATAAGCATTATTTTATCGGTATATTTAATTGAATCCTGCAAAGGAGGGATCTCAAGATTGAGGGTAAATTGCATAGCCTAAAATATTGGATGCAAAGTAAGGAATTGTTAATAAAGGCTAAGAAATGCTACATGCCAATTGCCCCTTACTATATAACATAATAAATATAATAAATTATAACCGGGTATTAGTAGTATAGCCTATGTAATATAGATGAACAAGAAACTCTTTAATTTTACTTATTATTGCCAAACATTAAACAGATAAACCCTCTATGCCATTAAAAGTAGCAGAAGGCAAAGCAAACATTGTCACCACTTTTTTCACTGTGTTGATGTATGGGCTGTTGATGTATTGTCTACAGCTATTTCTTCATAAGTGTCTATTTTTCTTTTATGCACCTGAGCAGGAAACACTCTTGAGGTTTGATGCCCAATCATTTCATGACCTTGCAAACAATGGCTACACCCCTACTCTACCCGGCCATATGTACCAGGACCATTCTTTTCTGTTTCCATGGATTTGGCGTATTTTTTCTGTAAATGCATTTGTGATGGGCATCATTAACCTTGTAATTTACGCAACTGGTTTTACACTTGTAACCTCATTATGTAAAGTAACAACTGATGAACAACTAATTTGGCTAAGCCTCCCATCAATGCTCTATATGGTAATACCTTATTCTGAGGCCACAAATTTCCTGATGGGAGCTTTGTGTCTTTTCGCAATAGCTAGTGAGAACAAGATACTAACCTCAACCACACTCCTATTATTACCACTGGCCGGAGTACAGGCTATATATTTATTACCCGGACTTATAATAATGGAGGTGGTGAACAATAACAGGCAGGAGGTAGTGAAATCATGCTTAAAGGCTTTGGTGAAGTATGGACTGCCCATATTGGCAGGGTTGTTTGTTTTTGCCAGCCTGAGGTCATTGCAATCGGGCAACTGGTTTTTGAATTTCAATTTTATTGGAGAAAGCCCGGTTATAAAATGGGGAATACCCAAACTGCCATTTACCAATAGCACAGGGGGCGACCGAACAGCATGGCTAAGCGGTTTGGCCTTATTTGCCAGTCTTACCAGCTTATTATTATTAATAAAACAATTAAGGCAATGGACGAAAACAGGTAAAACAAGCGATGGACCGTTGGTCATACTTTCACTTGCCTATTTGCCTTGCATCTTGCTGGTATTCCTATTTCATAATGATACCGGCAACAACTATACCGACTTATCGGGGCTGCACCGAATAATGATGTGTTCTCCTTTTTTCTTTGTGGTAGTATATAACTACGTTTTAAAAGGCAGGGACTATAACCATAAGGATATCCTGATTGTTTTCCTATTGAGTAATGTGGTATGGCTGGCCATGGGTTCGTTTGTGCACCTAACCTATATCCTATACTTCAATGTAGCCAGTGTGATGATTATATTATTTATGGTGCAGGCAAAAAAGAGCAATACATGGACCACGATGTTAATTTGCATCATAAATTTAACATTACAAACCCTACTCTACCAGCAATACCTGAGTGGAGTGATGGTGGATTAGGGGGTACTACCCACCCTTCTTTATAACCGCTAGCATGTCATCGTGAATGAGGCCATTAGTGGCCAGGGTTTGTTTTTCGAATACATTATAGGGAGAGCCGTCGAAGTCTGTGACTTTGCCACCGGCTTCTAATACTATTAGGTAACCGGCTGTAACATCCCATTCATTAAGGTTGTATTCCCAGAAGCCATCAAAACGGCCGCAAGCTACCCAGCAAAGGTCTATTGCGGCAGAACCAAGGCGACGAATGGGCAGACCCTCAAGTACAAAGCGCTCGAATACCTTAATGGGATGCTCAGCACTATCGGGCCACTTGTAGGGGAATCCTGTGACCAGGCAAGCTTTTTTGAAATCACTTTTTTGGGAAACATGAATTGGTTCGCCATTTAAGGTTGCACCCTTGCCTTTTTCAGCAAAGAACAATTCATTCATCATAGGATTGTAAACCGAACCCAGGATTATTTCACCATCGTGCATCACACCAAAGGGATA
>CAIWHI010000011.1 GCA_903912435.1 uncultured Bacteroidota bacterium
ACAGAGTTATTCCGCAAGCACCAAATCAACGTTCCGGAAATTTACACAATCAGTAAGGACCGCCGTTCCTACCTACAGCAGGACCTCGGAAAGGTTTCCCTATTCGATATGGTATTGAAGGAAGGCTATACCGAGCCGGTAAGAAAATTATACCACCGTGCCCTTACACAGCTAGCCAAGGTACAATGGATTGCAGGCAGGGAGGCCGATTATAAACAATGCTTTGCCTCAAAGCAATTTGATGAAAAAGCCATCATGAGCGACCTGCTCTATTTCAAATATTATTTTGCAGACCTTCAAGGTATCCCCTACGACAGGTCGGGATTAATAAGTGAAATGGAGATGTTGAGCAAAGACCTGGGCCGTGTCCAACCACAAATGCTTATGTACCGTGATTTCCAAAGCCGGAATATCATGGTTTATGACAACAAACTCTATTTTATCGATTTCCAGGGCTGCATGCAAGGCCCACCCCAATACGATATTGCTTCCCTACTTTGGCAGGCAAGGGCTCAATTGCCACCAGCCTGGAAAGAAGATTTATTGAATGGTTATATCAGTTCCATAAACGAATTGCACGTTCCCCGCATGGACGAAATCTATTTCAGGCGTGGGTATGTACAGTTTGTATTGGTGCGCCTGTTGCAGGTATTAGGTTCCTATGGTTTCAGGGGGCTATTGCAACACAAGGGCCACTTTATTACCAGCATAGGCCCAGCCCTTAAAAACCTGGAATCCTTTCTGGCCAACCACCCCCAAACTCCATCCTACCCGGAGTTAAGGTCGCTGCTTGAAAAACTGTCCACCAAAGACATGCAGGACAGGTATAATACAAGTGCCAGTACCGAACAACCGAAACTAACAGTTCAGGTAAACAGTTTTTCATATAAAACTGGCTTACCCAAACCCGATGCACATGGAGGTGGTTTTATCTTCGATTGCCGTGGCATACTCAATCCTGGCCGATTCGATACCTACAAAACCCTCACAGGCAATGACGAAATGGTGCGCCAATTTCTGGAAAGAGAAACCAAAATGCCCGACTACCTCAATTATGTATATGCCTTAGTGGGTATTAATATTGATGACTATCTAAGCCGTGGTTTCGAGCAATTAAGTGTTTCATTTGGTTGTACAGGAGGCCAACATAGGTCAGTTTACGCCGCCAACCAACTAGCCGAATACTTAAAAGTACGTTATAACGTTGCCGTAACCGTAACCCACCAAAATGAAAAAAACTGGGTCTTGGCATAAAATAATTGGAGTAATTTTTCAAAAAACTGAATAATTATTAAGCGAATTAAAAAAGCTAAATAAGCGAAAAACCGCTCAATTATCTTGAAACTGCAATTCCCCCTTGAGGCGCTAGCCAGGTGCGAGGGCAGAAGGGGGCTAGGGGGACGTTATTGAATAATGATTTTTATAAATACATTATCATTCAACCTCTAATTTCAAGCTAAACGCATTGAAAAGGTGACATAATATCCAAATTTCAAAATAATCACGCACTTTAGTTAG
>CAIWHI010000012.1 GCA_903912435.1 uncultured Bacteroidota bacterium
CAATTGTCGAAAACACCCAACTACTTTTTCGCAATACCAGCCGCTGTAAATTTCTCCACTTTATTTTCCTTGGGAGGTAAACTCTTGAAGTAGGTAAATATGGCTGCAAGATCGGAACGGGTCATTTTGCCATACATTGTCCAGGGCATAATGGTGTTCATTGCGCCACTAGCTACGGTATGCGGTTTATAACTGGAGTCGGTATACGATTTGAACTTGCTTATAAATGCATCTTCATTCCAGTTTCCCAGCCCTGTAGCAGGGTCGGGAGTAAGATTGCTGGAGCGGATAATAGAACCATCGCGTAAAGGGAACTCCCTGCCACCCATAAAGGCCATTTCTGGTATTATCTGCCCCTTATTGTCTTTGGTATGGCACTCACGGCAGCCACAGGCGTTCACCAGGTAGGCCCCATAGGCAAGATGGTTGGCAGTATCTGGCTTTTTACCGGGTACCACTTTTTTAGGAATAGCATTGATAATAATACTCATAGGGAAATCTGAAACCGACTCCGGCACTTGATTCTCTATGGGCGAGAGGCTACGCAGGTAGGCTATGATGCACTGTATATCGTCGGGGTCCATATTTCCATAATAGGTATAGGGCATAACCGGAAACAGTGCCTTGCCCTCCTTAGTAACACCGGTGGTGATAACCCTATAAAGTTCGCCATCGGTATAGCGGGCAATGCCTGCTGGGGTAATGTTTTTGGAATAATAAACCCCTGGGAATCCAAATTTCTGGTCGAAAGTCTCGCCACCTTTACCACAGGTGCCTTCTACGATAGGCCCCGAGAATTTTGTCCAGTCGCGGGTGGAATGGCAATCGATACATACCGTAACAGAATTGGCCAGATACCTGCCACGTTCTATAAGCTCGGCACTATTATTTACTTTCATCACCTCGGCTGCACCTACATTAGGCAATGCCAGTTTCACATAAGAAACCAAACCAATTACAAGCAGGAGAATAACCAAAATGGAGTAACCTACTATTTTTAGTAGTTTTTTCATTACCTATTATTTTATGGATGAATGATGCCTGCCAAAATAATGAAATACGAGATAATTACATAAATTTTTAGGGGAAAAATCAAGTAGTTTATTTGAAATTTATTCATGCGTTACCTGCTGTTGCCGGTTGTAAATTATGTAAGAAATGCAAATTGCAGTATGTGTGGTCATCCAATTAAAGCAGCCGAAATTTTAATTCAGGTAAAGAAAGGAAATAACTATTGAAAAACTGCCCAATGTCTTGTAGAAAATTACCTGGCCCAGTCAAATTAATAGTGCAATAAATTAAATAAACCCCTACCTTTATAATAAAAATCTACCTTATGAAACGAATCCTACTTTTTCTGCTATTGATAGGCAATATATGCCACTCCCAAAATTATCAGTGTTTTCAGGCCGGGGCAAAAAATTATTTCACCAATGAGTATGGATACCTGCGTGGTATCAGGATTGACTCGGTGAATACGCATACGGATTATGCTGAATATTTTCCATACCACACCCCAAGGGGAAGGCTGAGCACTTCTAGTACCATACTGGATTCTAATGGGGGTAGCTGGCTAGGAAAACGGGTAATAGAGCTCAATGATGGACGGTTTTTGTTTGATAATATCTGGCATGATACTGTGGTCATCAATACCCGAGCCAATACCGGTGATAATTGGGTTTTTTATAACGATAGCTCTACATGCTACTATATGGCAACTATGATTGCCAAGGACACCATGACGGTATTAGGGGTGATAGACTCTATTAAAAGGATATTGATAACAGCTTTTGATACCAGCGGCCATATTATTACCGACCTTGTTGATAGTTTTGAATTAAAACTAAGTAAAAACCACGGTTTCGTGCAGGTTTTTGATTTGTATACCTTCCCCTACCATGCTCCAAATGCCTTTTATGGTATGAACACTGATTATTACTTGCAAAGCATTACATTTCCAAATATCCCTGATCTCCCAATTCATCTTTATTCATACTCTATGCAACCCGAAAAACACAACTCAACTTTCAGAATTATACCCTATTCCAATCCATCACCAAATGACCTTACCAGATTGCATGTGGGTGATGTAATTGAATACAGTTCTTGTTTGGGATATGGTGGACTTGAATTGCCCTCGGGAAATTGCGACCCACCCCACAGATATGATTTGGACACAATTATTTCTATTGATTCTACAGGAGGAATTTTTACCTATACCTATACTGGATGGCGGGCGACTTTGCTTTCATATAGTTTTACAGGTACTTCCCCTAATCCTGTATTTACCTATAGAGCAAATAGTGGGGCATTTTCTTTTAGCCATAATCCTGTATTCGATACAATACTAATGCCTGAAGAATTTATGAATAGTGATTTGCAATTTATTTTCCAGGATGATACGAGCTTTTGTGTTAATGGACTGTCCTATGGCACATGCAGATCCCGGATAGAGGGACATCGATATTATCCACCTTTTGAGGATTTTGGACCGATAAATCTGTATAAATACCCTTTTGGCTTGTTAGTTAATAATACTTCCAATTTGGGCAGTTATGGATATATAGTTACTGGCCAAAAACTAATTTATTATAATGGTTGTGGCCATATAACCCTACCTACCAATGGGGTTAATGATCCGATTGCAAATGCTAATTCAGTGCAGCTTTACCCAAACCCTGCTCATAATAGATTGAGTATCGCATCTACCCTGGCACAAACCAATATTAGTATTACTAACCTATTTGGCCAAACAATGCTTACCCATAGTATGACTAATGGTGTGGAGGAGCTTGATATTGAAAGTTTGAGCCCTGGTTTGTATCTGGTGAGGATAAATGATGTGGTGGTAAGGAAGCTGGTGAAGGAGTAGTTGGGTTTACCTATACCGCCTTTATCCATTGCTCAAAAAGCTTGCTTTCTATACAACAAACATCATTGGCCATGGCTTCCCAGTTTGGAGCAAATGATTGGAGCATTTTTTTCATTTCTTCAAGGTGGCCCTCTTCTTCGGCTATTATTGATTTTACATTTACCCTCGATTTGCTTTTGTTGAGGGCAGCCTGGTAAATACCGTAAAGCATATCGGCACGCACCTCTATGGCATAGGTAACCATAA
>CAIWHI010000013.1 GCA_903912435.1 uncultured Bacteroidota bacterium
AATGTATGGATTAGTGATTACGGTGGTCAAAATGCTTATCCAGCAAATTACAAAAATCCACCTAGTACTCCTGGAAATCTAGTTTCAACTAATAGTAATGATCCATCACAAATCTTATTTAAAAACGGCAAAGTTGTTTTCGAGGTTGATTCATTAAAAAGAACTGACATCAATGTTGGGTTCGGCGGTCCGGCATATGGACTTCGAAGAATAAAAGTATATTCTTATAATTTCGGATTAAAATCATTTGAGCTGCAAAAATCCATAGTTTTTTGGAAGAGTAACTTTATTGACACTGTAGGCACAAAAAGGTTACGCCTTGACTCAATACAGATATTAGATAAGGCAGGTAGCATTATGCAACACTACCGGTTTGATTACAATACTTCAATCGCGTTGCCTGATTATACCTCTAAGCAACAGGATTATTGGGGATATTTTAACGGTAAAAATAATGACATGCTTACTCCACAACAAACCATATCGTACCTTCCTAACCAAGCTTTCCCTGCAATCAATGTAACAATTGGTAGTAAAGTTCCAAACGGACGACTATGCGATTCAAACTTCATGCAGGCATACATCCTCACAGGTATACATTATCCCACAGGTGGCTATACTACATTTACCTACCAGACCAATCAATATATAAGTAATGGCGTTTTGATGCTGACAGGTGGGCTACGTATAAAATCAATTACCAGTTATGACGGAGTAAACCCAACCCCAATAGTAAAAACTTATGTTTATAACAGTTCAAGACCAAATTTTGATGCTTCATCCCTAACCTCAAATGTTTATAATCAGTATTTTAATTCATCTCAAATTCATAGATATTGGGTGCCAGGTCAACATGGGCATGGATGGGCAGTTGGTGCCACTGCTGTAATAAGATCCTTCAATTCCTCACCACATACAGACCTTGAAGGATTTGATGGTGCTATAGTAGTATACCCTTCGGTAACTGAATATATTGGTACCCCTAGTACTAATGTTGGACGTACAGATTATACTTTTACTGATGCGAAAGACACTCTTTTATTTGCTTCTATGGGTGGGCAGCAACTTTATGCCAGTGCTTTTTATAGAAGAGGTCAATTACTCTCAAAAAATGAATACTTAAGAACGGCGAACGGGCAATATCAACCAGTGAAGGTAACTCAGAATGGGTATACCGCCTTTCATTCTTCAATGTATCCAAACGTGGCCCTAACTGTGTCAAAAACAGTTTATAATGAGGGGCCTGGTGGGACAAATCCGCAGCAAGAATTAGGGCCACCATATTATGATGACCGACAAATGGGTATTTTTATATTTAATTGGTATAATATTTCATCAGATGACAATTATCTAACAAGTACCACAACAAATGATTATGATTCTTTTGATCCAACAAAATATACAACTTCAACCATTACCTATAATTATGACGATACTACGCATCAGCAAATTGCAAATATAATTCATATAGATAGTAAAGGGAATACCCAAACTACAATAAATAAATATCCATATAATTACCCGGCAGGTAATGTAGTAATTGATTCAATGGTTAATAGGCATATGTTTGCAGAACCTATTGAAAAAATCCAAACCTATAAAATTTCG
>CAIWHI010000014.1 GCA_903912435.1 uncultured Bacteroidota bacterium
CAATTTCTCACGCAAGTGGGTAAGCATTTCTATGGTCATGCTATCGAGGTCGAAATTGTTTTTCCAACCCCAATCGGCACGCGCTGCACTATCATCAATGCTTTTTGGCCATCCATCGGCTATTGCCTGCCTGAAGTCCGGATTATAATCAATCTTAAAATCAGGTATATGTTTTTGAATTGAAGCTGCAATTTCCTTAGGTGAGAAACTCATAGCTGAGAGGTTATAAGCCATCCTTGTTTTTAGTTTGTCAACAGGGGCCTCCATAAGCTCTATGGTACCACGAATGGCATCATCCATATACATCATAGGAAGGTAGCTGTTTTCCGAAAGGAAACAGGTATAATGCTTATTTTTGAGTGCCTCGATATAGATATCAATTGCATAATCTGTAGTTCCTCCACCTGGTTCCGATTTCCAGCTTATCAAGCCGGGATAGCGGAGGCTACGCACATCCAGCCCCCAGCGCTGGTTGTAATATTGGCACCACAATTCACCTGCATATTTGCTCACGCCATATACTGTTCTTGGTTCTATCACAGTTTTTTGAGGGGTAAGGTCGTGTGGTGTTGTTAGGCCAAATACTGCAATAGAACTAGGCCAATAAATTTTGCTTAGCTTTTCTTGCACACCTAATTCCAAAGTCTGGAGGAGGCTGGTCATATTAATGTCCCAGGCTTTTTTGGGTGCTTTTTCACCAGTGGCTGAAAGCAGAGCGGCAAGCAAGTATATCTGGGTAATCTTTTCCTTCTTTACAATTTCAAGGGTGGCATTGCCATCCATCACATCAAGTATATAGTAGGGTCCATTATCTTTCAATAATGGATGCGCAGGTTTAATATCAGTAGCAATAACATTATCATTACCGTAAGCCTTACGCAATGCAAGGGTAAGTTCTACTCCTATCTGCCCTCCGGCGCCTATGATGAGAATTTTTTCCATTTTTTAATAAAGAAATTAAGATTAATAAATAGCCCCAGTGCCATTATACTACAGCACTAAGGTATTAATTGTTTTGATTTGCCTTGATAAGCTTGATGAAATCATCAAATAAATACCTGGAATCGTGTGGACCTGGTGTAGCTTCTGGATGGTATTGTACTGAGAACGCAGGCTTATTTTTCATCCTGATTCCTTCTATTGAACCATCGTTGAGATTAAGGTGGGTAATTTCAAGATTGTCATTGCCATTAATGCCGTCAGGACTAACACCGAAACCATGGTTCTGGGTAGTGATTTCACATTTACCGGTAATCAGGTTTTTAACAGGGTGGTTCAGTCCGCGATGGCCATGGTGCATTTTGAAGGTGCTGACACCATTTGCCAAGGCTAATAGCTGCTGACCCAAGCAAATACCAAATAGTGGTTTATTGCTATTCAATATATCCTTCACGGTATCAACCGCATAACTCATTGAAGCTGGGTCACCAGGGCCATTGGAAATAAAATAACCATGTGGCCGGAACTCTTCGAGGGTAGCTAAACTAGTTTTGGCAGGGAATACTTTTAAGTATGCTCCTCTGTCCGACAAATTTTTAAGTATAGCTATTTTGACACCGAAATCTAGTACAGCAATTCTTATAGCCGCATCAGGATTACCAACAGTATATGCCTCCTTAGTAGAAACCGTAGACGATAATTCAAGCCCCGACATATCAGGTACATTTTCCAATGCAGCCTGCAGGCTTGCCTTATCTGTCAACTCGCTTGAAATAATACAGTTCATAGCGCCTTTGCTCCTTATATGCTGAACGAGGGCGCGTGTATCTACATCATAGATGCCTACCAGCTTATTCTTAACCAGATATGAATCCAAACTATCATTAGCCACCATGCGCGAGTAGCGGTAGGATATATTTTTGCAGATTAGACCACTGATTTTGATGGAATCACTTTCAACATCACCATCTTTGGTACCATAGTTGCCTGTATAGGCATTATTCATTATCAATACCTGCCCGGTATAAGATGGGTCGGTAAAAACCTCCTGGTAGCCGGTCATGCCGGTATTGAAGCAAATTTCGCCCCCTGTAGTACCCTTACTGCCAAAAGATTTGCCATGGAACAGTGTGCCATCCTCTAGTAATAGGTAAGCAGGAGAAATTGTGTGTGTAGAAGCCATTTAGAAAAAACAAATTGGGCAAAGGTAGTTTTTTTTCCTTTAGAAAGTAGTAAGTTGATAGTAGAAAGTAGAAAGACGTTTCTTGGGTATGTAGATGGTGCTTAGATATTTTCGTATTTGCGTGAGTGGATATTCATATTAAGGTAAAATCAGTTAAGCCATTTTTTAAAAAATGGTAGCCCTGAATGTCTTTGTACTTTCTACTTTCTATTTTATACTCTCTACCTTATACTACGAGATTTATGATGAAAATCATTTGTTGAGATATAAGCCTATTGTAACTTTGTATTACACTAACCAAACAAAATAAATTTTATGGAAACCAATAATAATAGTTTAGAAGAAAAGGTGCTCGAAACGCAACTTAGCCCTATTGATGGTGTTGAAAATTGTAATGAAGAAGAAGGCAATAACGAGCACCCAAAAAAAGACCATCATTTTTCAGCACTCTATGCTGCTAGCCATATACACCACGCTGTAGGGCATGTAATGCCTGAACACAGGAGTAGGAACTTTTAGTTTATATTATTTAGCGGTTTAGATATTTGGACAATAGGATGGGGGAGTGCATGCCTTGTTCTGTTGTCCTTTTTTGTAGTTATTTTGTTTAATTTAGCTAAATATGGTCTTTTCGACTTCAGCAATGAACTCTTTGAAATAGGCACATTTTTAATAATTGTATCAAATTGGAGTGTCTTGAATAAATCGGGGCAATGCGATACGTGGTATTGCTTGCCTTTAAGAGTTTTGTCCATTAGAAATTTTTTCGGGTCATTAAGATACATGACATTGCCAGAGTATGTGATATTTGATTTATAATACTTGTTGCACGAATCAATATCCGCAACAATCAAAGCTTCAAGCTCATAAACATTCATTAAAAGCAATTTGTTTTTACAGCTTAGTGTCTCAAAGTTGCGATAAAATTTATCCTTTTTCTTCTGAATTTTCTCCTCATCATGAATCGTTAAATCTGCATCCATAATAACAATAACATAATCAGGCAATTTGCTTTTAATTTCAATATTGTAGCTTTTTACCGAAGTAGGATTCAATATTTGGCCACCTCGCTTATGCTGCGATATTGTTACATAACTAAAGCCATCATTATGTTTTTGTTTTAAAAGGTTTGCAATTGCATTGGTATCGTTAGGATCTTCACCAATAAGACCTATTTTGATATTGGTTCTTTTAATCATTGCTTTCGAGATCTGAGTGTAACCAATAGTAACTTAAATCAGACACTTCAATCATGTACTCTTTAGCCTTTTCCTTTTGTTCCTTAGTTAATTTATGAAATTGGCTAGTGCCTTTTTCAATTTTAGCAATGGTTATTCTATCCAATTCATCAGGTTCTAATACATCTAATACTATTGGTGAATGGGTAGAAATGATTATTTGTTTATTGTAGGATTCCTCTTTAATAAAGGTCATCAAATTAAATAATTGGTGCGGGTGTATACCTAATTCGGGTTCCTCTATCAAAATTAAGCCGTCTTTTTGTGAGGAGATTTCTGCGATAATATAAAATAACCTCTTTGTTCCATCTGATAAATAAGACCAGGGAACCCATGTGTCATTAATTTTGAATTCGAAGGTTAGGTTATCTATGAGAATTTTTTTATCAATATTGTAAATATTTATGTTAGGGTTTATCCTTACTTTTTCAATAGGAGATGTAAGATTTAAATTTTGATCCAAATTGAGTTCGTATTTATAATCTTCGAAAATTATTAGAATGAATTTTCGAAGAAGAGCCGAATCGTATAAATCGCCTTCATAAAATGCATTTATTTTATAGTCAATATGATCTCGAAACTTAATCGTGAAAACTAAATTTTCATCTTCATTTGATAATGAACTGAATACATCTGGCTCAATTATATATTTTTTGGGCGATTGTAACCAAATAAGCTTATCTGGTATAGAATATTTTATTAATTGTTCAATACAAACATAATTCAACATTCTCAATCTCTCCTCATTTGGCAAATTGGAAAATGAGTTATCAGAAATATCGTAGTTTGAAACAGATATAGGATTTGGCCCATACTCAACATCTAATAATTTTGTAATTTTTCTCGAATAATCACTCCCATTGGCTTCTCTTAGTAAATTATTTTCAATTTGTGTTTTGATAGTAATCTTCATGTAATTACTTTCAGTTTCACCTATATCGAAAGTATAACTATAATTATCTCCTAATTTGAAATTTTTCTTAGTGCCCAAGACTACAAAAAAGTTTACTGAATTATCAATAAACTCCAGCAAATTAGATTTCCCACTACCATTCGGACCAATAATAATGTTCAGTCCATTTTGAAATTGGACAGTAGTGTTTTTTAGTGATTTATAATTCTCTATGTAAATTTCCTTAAGCATATTAGGTGCTAAGTTAAACTAAATTGGTTTATTTGAAACTAATTTAGGATACAAAAGTGTTATAAACCGGACATGTCAAGTCTAATAGAAAAGCAATCTCTTACTATTTCCAATTAGGCGTATTAATAAAGAAAACCGGTAGCCCCATCCGGGGCAATGCCCATAATCTAAATTTTTTGCTACAAACCTGTAGCCCCGCTGTGGCATTTCAATAAATTCTTATTGAAATATAATATCCATAAATCCAAAGCATAGTATAGATTTTCCCGATTACTAGACACAACACCTGCGCACAAAATCTGGACTTAAATAAATAAAAAAAACGACCCCAACATTTGTCAGGGTCGTTTATATTTTTAATCAACGTTAAAACTAAAAGGTAAGTTTTTGAATTTTTACTTTTGAATTTTGAATTTAAAATACGTTTTAACTTTTACCTTTTAACTTAGTTAGAGTGCTTGCCACGGTTTTTAGCAACAATTTCCTCTTCTACGTTACGTGGTGCAGCAGCATAGTGACTGAACTCCATTACTGATGTGGCACGACCTGAAGATAAAGAACGTAACTGCGTAACATAACCAAACATTTCGCTCAATGGCACCTTAGCCTTGATGATCTGTAAATTGTTACGGTTGTCCATACCTTCCATCATTGCACGGCGACGGTTAAGGTCACCAGATACGTCACCCATGTATTGGTCAGGGGTAGTAACTTCCATCTTCATGATTGGTTCCAGCAATACTGGCTTAGCTTTTTTACCAGCCTCACGGAAACCAGACCTTGCACACAACTCAAAGCTCATAGAGTCACTATCCACCTGGTGGAAAGAACCATCAAATATACGTACCCTCATGCTCTCAACAGGGTATCCTGCAAGTGGTCCGGTACCCATAGAGTTTTCAAAACCCTTCTGGATTGCTGGAATAAACTCACGTGGGATAGAACCACCGAAGATTTCATTAATGAACTGGAACTGGCCTTTACCTTCTGCAAGGAATTCTGGATCGGCTGGGCCGATTTCGAATTGAACATCAGCAAACTTACCACGACCACCTGTTTGTTTTTTATAGATTTCACGGTGCTCAACCTTAAGTGTAAACGCTTCTTTGTAAGCAACCATCGGTGCACCCTGGTTGATTTCTACCTTAAACTCGCGACGCATACGGTCAACGATAATTTCAAGGTGCAACTCACCCATACCGCTAAGGATAGTCTGTCCGGTATCCTCGTCAGTTTTTACGCGTAACGTTGGATCTTCTTCAACAAGCTTGGCAATTGCCATACCCATCTTATCACTGTCAGCCTGTGTTTTTGGCTCTACAGATATAGAAATAACTGGCTCAGGGATAAACATGTTTTCTAACATGATTGGGTGTTTCTCATCACAAAGAGTATCACCAGTCTTAATTTCTTTAAATCCTACGGCTGCACCAATATCACCTGCTTCAATAAAATCGATTGGGTTCTGTTTGTTAGCGTGCATCTGCATAATACGACTGATACGCTCGTTCCTTCCTGAACGTACGTTCAATACATAGCTACCAGCATCAAGATGGCCTGAATAGCAACGGAAGAACGCCAGACGACCAACGAAAGGATCGGTCATGATTTTGAACGCCAATGCAGAAAATGGTTCTTTTGCATTAGGGTGACGCTCGATTTCCTCGCCGGTATCAGGGTTAGTACCCTTGATGGCTTCGATATCAAGAGGGCTAGGCAGGTAACGGATTACACCGTCAAGAGCTACCTGAACACCTTTGTTCTTGTAAGCTGAACCACACATCATAGGAACAATGGTAAGGTCGATTGTAGCCTTACGAACTGCCTCATGAATTTCGTCTTCAGAGATGCTGTTTGGATCTTCGAAGAATTTCTCCAATAATTTGTCATCGTATTCAGCAACTGCTTCTACGAGGTGTGCACGCCAGAAATCAGCTTCTTCCTGCATATCTTCAGGAATAGCAACTTCGGTATAAGTCATACCCTGTGTTGCATCATCCCAAATGATACCCTTCATCCTAATCAGGTCAACGATACCCTTGAACCCATCTTCTGCACCGATAGGTAACTGAAGTGGAACTGATTTTGCACCCAACATGTCCTTAACCTGCTGAACCACCATAAGGAAATCGGCACCTACGCGGTCCATCTTGTTTACGAAACCAATACGTGGAACTTTATAACGGTTAGCCTGGCGCCAAACAGTTTCAGACTGTGGTTCAACACCATCAACTGCTGAGAAAAGGGCAACAAGGCCGTCGAGCACACGAAGACTACGCTCCACCTCGATGGTGAAATCCACGTGACCAGGAGTATCGATAATATTAAATTTGTAGTTCTTAGATTCTGGTAATTTTTTACCCTGAGTAGTAGGGAAGTTCCAGAAGCAAGTAGTAGCTGCCGAAGTAATAGTAATACCGCGTTCCTGTTCCTGAGCCATCCAGTCCATGGTTGCGGCACCTTCGTGTACCTCACCAATTTTGTGGTTTACGCCCGTATAATATAGGATACGTTCGGTCATAGTAGTCTTGCCTGCGTCAATGTGCGCAGCAATACCAAAGTTTCGCTGTAAGCGGAGATCTGCCATTGTTATGTAATTAAATCGTTCGGTTTTTCAATTCGAGGTGCAAAGGTATGGAAAATCAAAATTAAAAATTCAAAATTTTTGATGGAGTATAAAGTCGTAAGTAGAAAGTAGAAAGACGAGAAGTATTAATTCAAAAGTAAAAATTCAAAATTCAAAAACCGGGTGGGGGATTTTCATTTGGAATCAAGAGTTATTCGTATTTGATTGCGAGATATTGGGGGTAGATTTAGTTTTATGACTCTATATCGGTTAATGTGGCTACTATTAATTTTGGATTAAATTTTATAGTTTAGGGGTCAGTGATTATAAATCCCGTGCATATGGTAATTTGTTAGAATCAGGATTGACAGTATTTTGGGATTTTCAGGATTTTTTATTTTAATTTACCCATCTAGCAACTCTTCAAAGCTTTGCTCTAGGAAAAGGTGCATCATTTCCCGGCGGTATTTGCGGGTGTAGTAGTCGTTATCTACTACACGGGCTTTGGCAAGGGCTTTTTTTACATAAAAATCTTCAGTATTGCTATTGAGAGAGCCGTCAACTACTACTGGGGCGGGGTCTACACCGCCTACTACTACTTTTAGGTCGCCATTATCGGTAAGGGAAATAACTGTGGTGAGGGAGGTGAAGTCAACTGCCTCACGGGGACGTAGTTTTTTGAAAACTATCCTATAATCCTGATTCAGAGGTAGGATTATGCTTTTAATAATAGCAGTGGGGGAGAGGTTCCGGGGTTGGATACCATCGCCGGTATATATGGTTTCTAAATCTACAATTTTTGATCCGTCAAGGTCGTGGAGTTCCAGTTTGGCACCGGCACTTATGAGTACTGGTGCAGTATCTGATACAAATTTTGAAAAGCAAGCCTTTCGTCCACCTGTGGCGATGCAGATATCCCCATCGCACTTGAGGCAGTAACCTATTGCTTCACGCCACCATTCGCTCTGGTTGTAGAATGAACATCTGTTTTCGCAAAGGATATTACCGCCCAGGGTTGCAGTTTTGCGCAGCATGGGTGAGGCTACCTCATGGGCTGCCAACACCAGGGTAGGGTATTTTTCTACTATTATTTCATGCTTTTTGAGGTCGTCTAGTTTTATCAGGGAGCCAATCATCAGGTGATTGTCCTCAACTGATACGGCTTTTAGTTCGGCAATATCGGTAAGGTCTATGAGGCAATTACATTCCTTATTGCCCTGGTATTTATTAACCAATACATCGGTTCCGCCTGCTACGTAGCAGAAGTCGCCTGGATGTTCACCTGCTATCTTTATGGCATCTTCAATCCTTGTGGGTTTGAAATATTGTTTTTCTGTTGGCATTGTGTTGTTATTTTTAATTGGTTGATTCAAAAGAGCATTCAAAGGTTTACTAAACAGCAATTTGCTCTTTGATTTTCAATTTCAATAATTCCAAAACATCTTCTGATTTTATGGGCAGTTTGGTTATCCTTATGCCTACGGCATCATAGATGGCATTGGCAATGGCGGGGATAACAGGATGCAGCGCACCTTCTCCGCATTCTTTGGCGCCAAATGGGCCTTCGGGGTCAATGGTTTCAATAATGTTAGTATGAATAGGTGGGGTGTCGAGGGTGGTTGGGATTTTATAATCCAGGAAGTTATTGTTCACCAATAGTCCATTATAATACCTCATTTCTTCGCTCATTGCCTGCCCCATGCCCATATGCCATGAACCTTCTAATTGACCTTCTACTGCTAGTGGGTTAAGCGCTTTACCGCAATCGTGTGCACCCCACATGTTCAGTATTTTTACGTGGCCTGTTTTTACATTTACATTTACTTCGGCCACACATGCTCCAAAACTGTAGGATGGGCTTAGTCCTGCTCCTGCACCCTTGAAGTCACCACCTAGTTTAGGTGAGATGTACTTGCCACTTACATTTACTGCGCCACGGTTGGCTGTTAGGATTTCAATTGCTTCTAACCAACTTAGGTCTACTGATTTGTTATGACTAAAAATGCGTTCATCACTGAAGTTGAGTTCGGCAACCAGTATATTTTTCTTATTTGCAACTGCTTCGGCAATTTCATTTCTCAGATTTTCGGCGGCATTTTTCGCAGCATTACCAGCCATGAATGTAACACGGCTTGAATAGCTACCCAGGTCCACTGGGGTTAGCAGGGTATCTGCTGCAAGGACAAATATCTTATCCATATTTAAGCCCAGCACCTCCGCCACTATAATTGCCAGCATAGTATCACTGCCTTGCCCAATATCATTTGCACCTGAAGTTACCAGTACCCGGCCATCGAAATCTACTTTCAGGTGAACCGTTGATTGCGGTAATTCATTCCATATAATAGGTAGTGCGCTGCCACTTATGAAAAAGCCACAACCTACACCAAGGCCATGGCCATATTCCAGTTTGCCGTGTTTCTCATCCCAGCCACTTTGTTGGGCTACTTTTTGGATAGATTCCCGGCTCCCATTGGAGGTTATGCGGTAATGACCTACAGTAAGCGTATTGGAATCCAGGAAGTTTTTCATCCTCATAGCCACCGGGTCAATGTGCAACCTATGGGCAATATCGTCAATAAGCGACTCTACCGCAAACCTTGAGTTTACCGCTCCATGGCCACGCATAGCTCCACATTGGGGTTTATTGGTATAAACCCTTAGGGTTCTGAAGCCGAAATTGTCTAGCTTATAAGGTGCCTGGAGCAAGACACCGTTGTAATAAGAAGTTACCACGCCAAAACTGCCGTATGCCCCGCCATCAATGGCAATATCGGCATCCAGCACCTTGATGATTCCAACGCGGGAGAAACCCATTTCGACAGTCATCCGGGATGGATGACGGCCATGATTCGTGAGAAATACCTCCTCACGTGTCAGTCTGACCTTAACGGGTCTTCCCAGTTTACGGGAGATATGTGAGACAATAATTTCATGAGGAAAGGGATCACTTTTCCCGCCGAACCCGCCACCCAGGTATGGTTTTATAACACGAACCCGGCTTAGCGGGACCTCCATCACCTTCGCAAGTGCCCGATGCAGGTAATGTGGGACCTGGGTTGCCGTAATGATTGTCAGTCCGTTCTCATCCCACCAGGCGGTGGCAGCATGTGGCTCAGTAAATCCGTGGTTTACGCCCTCAAACTCAAAAGACATTTTCGAGGTGATGTCAGCCTCTTTCAGGCCTTGTTGCTGGTCGCCAAAACGCAA
>CAIWHI010000015.1 GCA_903912435.1 uncultured Bacteroidota bacterium
ATCTTGCAAGTATTCTCACCAACAAAAAAGACCTTGAAAAGCTGGTATGGAATGCCGCTGGTGTGGTAAAATAGTGGTTATTTAGTCCGCTCACTTGACCACACTAATTTTTCTAAATCTTTACGGCTACAAATCATGTTGGCTTTGAATGAATGGGCTCTTTCCCATGCATTTTTAGTAGGATTCCATTTTTCAGGCATTGCACTCCAAAGCACCTCTTTATTCTTATTTACAATAAACAACTTGCTGTACTCGGTACTCATACACGAAAATATCTCGCCATCAGGTAGTTCCTGCACACTACCACCAGTCCTGAAAATATAGTTTGTACTATCCTTCTTATCAGCTTCCTCAAGGGGACAAACGTATTCCCATATTTTACTGATTTTCTCTTTTGGTGTTTTTGGTTGCTTCATCACCACAATTGTTGGTGTTTCGCCAGGTTTGCATTCATTGTTGTTGAATAAAAATAAATTGCCCTCATGGTCTACCCTACAGCAATGCTGGCTGCAAAAGATACCATTACCTGCTTCGGGCACTCCAGGTGCGTATTTTTCACCATAATTATTTATAGTAGTACCCTCAGGGTATTTAATTTTCACTATTCGGCTGATGTTCTTATAGCTTATATAAATAGTTCCTTCCTGCTCATCAAAATAAAATGCATTATCATGGGTAAACAAATTATGCGAGCCATCGGGCATCATATGATAAAAAATATCCGACCCATTGAAATACTGGGTACCATGCCACGACCATACTTCTTTTCCCTGGTTATCATATTCGTAAATAGTGCCTATCCTGTTTCTTCTGAAATTGGTATCAGCCCTGCCTGCACCTATATTAGCCTCTGATACCATCACAAGCTTATTAGTTTGGCGGGTATCCCAATATACAAACTCAAAACCCAACACCATATAATGACCGTTTTTAAGCCTGGTAAACTCATGGTGGAAATTTTCGCGCATTGCACCCCCCCGGCCACTATTAGATTCAGGGCCTTTCCATAATATATTGCCACTATAATCAACCTCAAATATCTGCTTATTCATAAATGTTATTGTTCCCTGTGGTGTAAAGTTCATATCACGGGTTTCCAGATCACCAGTGGTATTGAGTTCTTCCTTAGCAGGTAAATACCATAAAGGCCGCCCATTCATATCATAAATAGCAAGGGCCCCATCCAGCAAAAAACAAGCATCCTTATATTTTTCAGTTGGCTTAATAATTCTTACCCTTGTTGCTGTGGTATCAACATTGGGTACCATATCGGTTGTAAAATGATGAAAGCTACTCTTTACTGGGCTTTTCCCAGTTTCAGTAACAACTGTTCTCCAGGTATATGTAGTACCGAAATAAGGCAACTCCACTATCATTTTTGATGAATTGGCAGCAACATTTTTTACTATGCTTTTAGAAAAAGAATCTTCCTTATTGAAATTGCCACGTGCTATTTCAATATAGCAATGACTACTACTGTTTTTTTGGTAAGGAAAAGAAAAGCCCACCAGTCGGTAGTTGAGATGGCTACCTTCCTTAGGCAAAATTTGCCCCTGAGACAAACTGGGCATAGATAAAAACAAAACTATCACAATGATATATCGGTACATGCTTTATAATTAATACCTTGTAAAAATAAGACAAATTTATTTTCCTCAACTTATTTCCGGTTGGAATGGCTAGCTAAAAGCCAAATTGAGCAAACATACATCTGATATTATATTCAATACACCCAATTGCATATTTTTTGTAGTTTTAGACTGTCAAAATCCGGGATGAGTATTATGAAGGTGATTTCCTATTTATTGCTATTGGCGATTAGTGCCACCAGTGCTTTGGCACAGGGGTCGGGCCAGTGCCAGCCTATCTATAATCTGGTTAATTACTACCATGCTTTCGACACAGTAAAAAACAAAGGCGATTATAAAATAGCCGACCTCCCTACCCCCATTCTCGAAAAATCTAAAAGCGGATTTTATACTTATAATGAAGCCACTGCATACTACCAGGAACTCGACAAACAAGCATCTTACCACAAAATAGCTGACAACTATAAGGCCACCGACAAGGTGCTATTTATTAATCCCTTCCGTTATGGCCGCGACCTGCTGCCTGATGTGATTGAGAAAAACAGACTGCATACCGAGGTATCTATTTTCACCTCCCATCTGTCTGACGAATTTTTCGACATCAAAAAAGACGACCATATTAATATTTTACCAGCAGGCCTTATTTCACTCTGCCAATCTTTACTTGGAGATTCCTCCGTTACTTTTATCAATAACCCACTACAAGTGAGTGTGGTAAATGGTACGGTTAACTTTAATCCCAATTTCATCAAGTGGCTGTATATATTACATATCAATGAAGTAAGGCTTACCAATAGCACCTTCAACAAATTTGTAACCAACCAAAAAGAACTAGATTCATGGTGCAATGAAAGAACCAGGGTAAAAGCTGATTATGGCCGGTTCTATGACCGATTTGTTACCAATTTTGGCAATAATCTGCAATTCCTATATACAGTAGGAAAAAAAGCATCGGTTCATTGCGATCCATTATCAAACGACTGCATCAATAATATCGAAATCCAAACTATCATCCAGTTGCATATGCAGCCTTCGGTATATCAAAAATTGATAGACCTCGCTTACGGCCAATATGGCAATAATACCGACCTGGGCATTTATATTAAAGGTGATATAGGCTCAAGATTCGGCAATGCACACAATTTTTATGCATGGTATGATAAGTGGTAAATGAAAATAGCCTCTGAACGCACATTCAAAGGCTATTTCTTTTTTAGTATTATAATTGCTGCTCAATCACCTTTACCGGGTTTCCACGTTCCAGTTCATTATGCTCCTGCCACCTGTTTTGCTGGCCATCTACTAATTGTTGGGTTTGCCAGGCCATTACTTTTGCCTCCAGTCGTTCCAGGCACAATTTCTTGTTTTGCAATTGCGACCGGCTATCCGTTGCCAAAACCTGAATCCCCGATGGCTGATGAATTCCTCTTACCGCAGTTTCCACCTTATTGACATTCTGCCCACCCGGCCCCGATGAACGGCAGGTTTCCAACTTCACCTCCCGCTCGTCCCACCTTATTTCCTTGTGCCAGTCGAAAACCTCAATACCTATGTACCAGTTTTTGCGCTTATGAAATTTCCTGTAGGGGCTTTTGCCAATCCACAACACAGTACCCTGCCATTCTTTTACAAAAGCCTCATGACCTTTACCGCTCAATACCAATGTTGAAGATTGCATTGTGCCATTCTGCTCACCCATTTTACTATCCAGCACCTCCAAAAGCAGACCCAGCTTTTGGGCCTGCTTCATCATCATCGATTGCACATTTGCTACCACTTTGCAGCATTCCACAGGCCCACGGCCTGCTGTTATTTGTATTATTTTCCTGTCCACGATACTATTCTTTATTCATTCTTACAATTTTAGGTAAAAATCTACCCTGAATGTCTACCAGTTCTGTTTGGGAAGCCATTACCTGTTCTATATCCTTGTAGGCCAGTGGGTTCTCTTCCACACTACCACCTACTAGGGTAACACCTGCTCCTGATAACATTTGTTTTAGTCCACTTACCGTCATATTATCCTTGGCCTTTTGCCGGCTCATAGCCCTGCCTGCACCATGCGATGCCGAATTCAGAGCCGCCTCTGCCCCCCTTCCTGTTACCAGATAGGCGGCATCGGTCATACTACCTGGAATTATGCCCAATTCGCCTTTATGGGCAGGTGTGGCGCCCTTTCGGTGCACTATTACCTCCCGTCCATCTTGCATCGTTTCCTTCCATGCAAAATTGTGGTGGTTCTCCACCCTTGCCAGTGCTTCAAGCCCTAATGAGATCAGCAGGCTTTTATGGATGGTATCATGGCATGCCCTGGCATAGTCACCCGCCAGATTCATACTGAGCCAGTATTCCTGCCCGGCTTCACTATCCAAATCCAGCCAGGCCAGTTGCTTGGCTTCACGGGGCAGGCGAGAGGTATCCATAGCTATTTTGGTATAGTGCTGGGCAATATTTGCCCCCAATCCCCTGCTACCTGAATGAGATAATAGTGCCAGGTAATTACCCGGTGCCAGACCCATTGCATTGGCTTCCCCCAGTTCCAGGCTACCGAATTCCACAAAGTGGTTACCACTACCCGATGAACCCAATTGCCTCGCCGCCTTACCCTGTAGCTTTTTCAACAATTCTGTTGACTTAAACAGTGGGCTATCCAGCACTTCATGTTCCGGGGCATGCTCCAGCCCGCCTTCCATCCCGAAATGGGTAAACTCCCTCAGCGCCACCTTCATTTGGTGGCTATTGCTCCTGAAAAAACTATCAGATTCGGCAATAATGGTGAGTGCCATGCGGCACCCAATATCTACACCTACCGCAAAGGGTATCACTGCATTTTGGGTAGCCAGTACTCCCCCTATAGGTAAGCCATAGCCGGTATGCGCATCGGGCATCAGGGCCCCCTGTACCACTATAGGCAATGACATGGCAAGCTCCATCTGCTTTTTGGCAGAGGCTTCTATTTCCTTTGCCCCATAGATTTTAAGCAGGCC
>CAIWHI010000016.1 GCA_903912435.1 uncultured Bacteroidota bacterium
GTTAACAAGGTCAATAATCATAAATATCAGCAAAAAGGCAAACAGCATGATACCCATAATCCTTATACTGGTGGCATAACCAGTGAGCAAACCTAGTATCAGGTATAGATAAGGTTTGTTTTTAGCAAATGCCAATCTTGCAAAAGCGAGGCAAATGGTAAACATAGACAGGAAGGGTAAGTCCTTACTATTGAAATAGGAATGTGCATAAAGCCTGGGGGCACATGCCAGAAGGAGGAAGGCTATGATGGCAAGGTACTTATTCTTAAACAACCTAAGTGCCAGTATATAAAAAGCAAAAGCACTCAACAGGAACAAAATATGGGTAACCAGATGCCTCATAAGGTAGATACCCCTCACATCTTTCAGGCCCATAGCCTTCTCAAATACTATCAAAGGAATTTCGAAACCGGCACCGTGGTTATCCGTAGGTTTTTGAAAAAGTTCCTGATTACCATGAAACATATAATTATAACTCAGCAAGCCCGGCCCACGTTGCAATGGTTCATCCCAGGCTACACCATAATCCTTATAGGTAAAGAGACCTATCAACAAAAACACCACAAATAATATGATGCCTGGAAAATATGGGGCTAATTTCTCTTTAATACTCATCTTAAACAGGTTAAATATGCATTAATATACTTAAATGTTTTAAATACATTCTGAAATACCCAGGATGTACTTATAAAACCCAAAACTAAGCTGTAGCCAATTTCTTTTCAATATTATCAATCATATCACCCACCTTTTTCCATTTTGGGTGTTCGGCTGAGGTGAACTTAATTTTATAATGCTTTTCCACCGCAATCACTAATTGTATATGACTGAGCGAATCCCATTCATCTATATCCCTGGCACTACTATCGCGAGTCAATATGATATCATCATTTCCCAATACGTCTTTAAAAATTACATCTAGCTCCTTAAGAATCTGATTTTCTTCCATTTGTATAAGTATGTTTTTGATTATTGAATTTTCTGATTTTTCTCAAAAGTAGGGCAATTTTATTATAATGGGAATAGCCCAAATTCAGTCTTTTACAAAATTATTGAGTAGACCTACGTTGAGTAAACTAATAAGACATAACAGTGATTAGGCATAGGTGGTGTTATTCGCCGCCATTTACTTTTTAACCCCAAGGGTAAAAACAAATAATATATGTTTTTCAATTTCAAGGTTACCGTTTTATCAACACAGCCCCTGTTTGTATATTATGCCCGCCCTTCACATTCTCTGAGTTAATTTTAATCACATAATAATAGGTACCGTCGGGTAAATGTTCACCATTTCTCCCTTCCCCACCCCAGGTATTATTATAGCTGGCTTTCTCATAAACCAGGTCGCCCATCTTATCAAAAACCTGCACCAAATTATCAGGATAATATTGAATTCCATCTATTGTCCAGGTATCATTTACGCCATCGCCATTGGGGGTAAGTGCATCATACACAGTTACATTGCAGGTATCTTCCCCAATTACCATGCTCAGCGACAAGCTACATTTATTGGAATCTGCAATAACCACAGAATAATCACCTGTAACTAATCCTAATCTAACCGAATCGTTATTATTATCCATCCAGTTATAGGAATATGGTTTCACACCACCCGTTACATCAAACTGTATACTGCCGTCATTCCTCTTGCAAAATTCTTTAGCTATAATAGGTATTACATAAAATGAATCTGGCTGCCTAATTACAAAGGTGTCAGTTAGGCTACATTTTGTGGCAGTTTCTGTAATATTTACCCTATACATGCCAGTGGTGAGATTAGTAATTGTAGCTGAGGTATCACCATTCGACCATAAATAGGTAAAATACCCATGCCCACCTGTTACATTTATAGCTATTTGGGCATCATCAACTCCATAGCATTTAATCTGTTTCACATTTGAATCAATACTAAAATCTGGTGAACCCAACACCCTTACATTAAACTGGGTCGTATTAGTACATCCATTTGTATCGGTGAGTATTGTGTATGTAATAATTGTAGTCCCTGCATTTAATGTACTAATATTTCCGGTAAAACTATCTATCGCTGCTACATTCCCGGAACTTGAATACCATACCCCTGTATTAGCAATATCTTCCAATCGGAAAACTGCCCCCATACACAGACTATCAGGACCACTAATAGTTCCGGCATCTGGCAACTGGTTAATCACCACTACTTTTTTTGCCGTATCTACACCGCACACATTGCCTACCATATAATACACTGTATCATTGCCAGGATGAATGCCTGAAACCCGGCCATCTATTATACTACCCGAATTATTACTTACAGACCATGTGCCACCGGTAGTGGTATCAACCAGTGTAATAGTAGATCCCATGCATATTTTGGCAAGCCCTGTAATATTACCAGCATGTGCCAGGGCATGTATATAAACCGTTTTTGAAGCTATTGCAGTTCCACACATATTGGTTACTGAATAATAAATAGTATCCAAGCCCGCCACTGTACCTCGTAATCCGCCTGAACCTGTAATACTTCCACATATATTGGTAACACGCCATATGCCTCCGGTAGCCGTATCTATTAATCGGGTTGAATCCCGCTCACAAAGCATTGAAGCACCAGTAATAACCCCTGCAACAGGCAATGGATTGACAATTACAGTTTTATTGGCAGTTGCAGATCTGCAAACATTAGTTACCCTATAGTAAATTGTATCAATTCCGGCTCTATTGCCTCTTATTATCCCCCCGGCTATTGTTGCATTACCATTGCTTGCACTCCAAACGCCGCCAGAAATACTATCTGTTAATATTATGCTGGTATCAGCACATACCGTATTTGGCCCCAATATTGTCCCTGAATCAGGTAATGGGTTTAAGGTTACAAAATGCCTTGCAGTATCAAATCCGCAAACATTTGTAACTACATAATAAACTGTATCATCACCTGCCACTAGCCCACTAATTACATTAGTATCAGCCCTCGCGTTACTATTTGTTGTCATCCATATTCCCGGCTCACCCGTGGTATTCAGGCTTATATGAGCACCCACACACACCGATGCCGCACCTGATATACTGCCCGCCTGCGGCAAAGGATTAATATATATCCCTTTTGAAGAAAGTGCAGTACCACAGGTATTGATAACAGAATAACGTATTGAATCAAACCCACCTCTTCTACCAATAATCTGCTTTATTGGTAAGATTGAACCTGTAATTACTGCATTGGCAGTTAATGAACTCCATACCCCACCGGGCAGTGAATCAACCAATATAATTGTATCATTCACACATACCCTTACGGGCCCTGTAATAATACCCGCATCGGGCAAAGAATCAACTGTTACTATTTTCCTGGCTGCTGCCGAGCAATAAGTATTGGTTACTGTATAATAAATAGTATCCTTACCTGGGTTCACTGATGCTAATGAATCACCAACCACCACTGCATGACCATTTGTAAGGCTCCAGCTACCTCCTGGCACAGAGACAGTAAGTGGAATGGTTGTACCATTACAAAAGGCAGACACCGAAGTGATTACCCCGGCAAAGGGACTAGGATTTATATTAATGGGTTTCCTGGAGGTAGAATTACACCACGGATTAGCCACCTTATATATAATAGTATCTATACCTGCGCTTATGGCTTTCACAAAACCTCCCGAATCAACAATATGGCCATAATGATTTGTCCATATTCCCAATCCTGAAGTATCAATAAAAATCGCTGAATCTCCCACACACATTGTATTGGGTCCTATTATTACCCCTGATGATGGAACCTCCTTTACCGAAACTGCCTTCTTGGCAGTGTCGGGGCCACAAAATCCCGGGACAATATAAAAAACCGAATCATCGCCCACCGAAACTCCTGAAACTACTCCCCTCCTGTTCACCGATGCGTGGCCATATACAGACATCCATCTGCCACCCGTTATGGGATCATTGAGGGCTATTGATGTGCCATTGCATACTATATCTGGTCCTGTCACTGTCCCTGCGTCAGTAAGTCCGAAAACAGTAGTAGTGAGGGTTTTAACAGCTATACCACAAGGATTAGATATAGTATAAAGTATTGTATCTACTCCTACATGTATCCCGGTTACCCACCCATAACTCACTGTTGCATTCCCATTTGTCGCAGTCCATACACCATCTTCAGGATCAGAAATGGTAAATTGCTGCCCGACACATACCCCGGCCGAACCAATCAATACACCTCCAACAGGAGTTTTATAAACACCTATTACTTTATAAGCCGCAACTGAGGTATAATTATTGGTCACTGTATAAATTATAGTATCAAACCCACTAAAATACCCTGCCACCACACCATTTCTTACAGTAGCCTTATTGTTGCTACACGACCATGTTCCGCCTGGCACTGTAGGAATTAGTCTTATGCTATCACCAATACACACGTATATTGGCCCATCAAGTGTCCCTGGGTTAGGAATTTTTACTTTCAACTTAGCCACAAAAAAATCTTCGGCATTTATATTTCTTAGCGTATCCCTATCCAATATAAAGGGGTTATTACCAAAGTCGCCCACCACATATTCATTACCATACCTGTCAGGGAAAATGCAATTCATATTATCACCTCCTCCAGGCAGGCTATTGGCATATAATAAATTACCTACAGTACTATAGGCCGCCAAAAACATGGGGGGATCTGAAATACCGGGTCTTACCAAAGTATCTTTTCCCAAAATCAATACTGAATCGAATCCTCCGGAAATCCATAGCCTGCCGGATGTATCAAAAACCATACTATTCCCGGCACAATGTTGCCCTGTGCCTTTCTCAGGTTTTAATGCCCATTGCACATAACCTAACGTATTAAATTTAGCCAAAAAAAATGTCCCTGTGCCTCCCCTGTTTACCAGAGTACTTTCACCCATATACAGAGTATCTCCCAAAAACTGCCCTGTTACATAAGTATAACCCGATGGGTCTGTAACTATTGCATTTGCTGATAAACCACCATTATAGGACGTAGGATAATTTTTGGCCCAAAACACATGACCATTGGTATCAATCCTCACAATAAACAAATTATCTTCATAGGTATTATAAGCTGTATCAGGGCCTGCCGCATAGAGTACAGCCCTTCCAAATGTGTTAATTGGAGTATTAAACGTTCCTGCAACTTCAATATTACCATAGCTGTCACTGGCAATTGACCGGGAATAACTGTAACCTTCTTCACCCGCCAAATTAGGCAGGGTTATCCCATTTGACCCACAACTTGTTTCCCAGATCAGGGTGCCACCGGTTGTATATTTGGCAATAAAAACATTGGTGTTATTTGTGCCACGATGGTTTAGGCTTTTGTTGAAAAAAGTATCCCTATCAAATACCATAAAGGGTGCCTGAAATGTACCTGTGATTGCAACATTGCCTGATGGATCGGTTGTTACTGCACAATAATAGTTATTGCTACAACCACCTCCATTTCTTGTCCATTGCACCGTGCCTGAAGTATTAAACTTCACCAAAAAAAAATTAGCATAAGTGGTTGACCCCATTAAATTATACCTTATTGTATCCGTTCCGAAAATCAATTTTGGAGTATTAAAGAGGCCGGAAACATATATATTATCTGATTTATCTATTGCTAAACTAAGCCCGGCATTTGGAACACTATATTCAGCTAATCTTGCCCAAAGAAAATTACCTGAGCTGTCATACTTAGCCAAAAACATATTTTTGGACCCGGCAGGCACATGATTTGTTAATTTAGCAGCACCAAATCTTATCGTATCACCCACAAATGATCCGGTTGCATATATATTTCCTGCTCTATCAGTAACAATATTATAACCCTCTACGCTCCCACTAGCCGGCATATCAGCCTTTTTAGCCCATACCCATCCCAATGCATCTACCCTTGATGCATTACTAATAAGGCCCAGGAAAAAAACCAATGTAAGTAAATACCTCATTTTTCAAGCACAATATTTAATAGCCTTTTATCAATTTCATAAGGATCATATACAAGTATGAAACAAACCGTTACTACTATAAGTAATTCCTTATACACAAAACAAGTCAAAGCAACGTAGTTTGAATTGATACATAACTTGCTCACCACAATTGCATATAAAATCCCTAAAAGTAACAATAAATTCTTATAGATGGCATTCGAATCTACCAGGAACGTTGATTAAATTATGTCTCTAAGAGGGCGACTTAATTTTTCTTTTACGCATGGCAAAAATTCCACGAATACCAACCTAATTATTTCACCTCCTGGCGCTATTGAAATGCAGCAGAAAAGGGAAAGAATTGGTAAGAATAAATACTTTATGTAATCATTGCCCTATAATGTTAATAGCTTCTTAATCAATACTAACACGTTCTATAATAAAATATCTTTAAAAAAATTAGCATTTTTTTGAAAAATTACAATACGGGTATATAACGAGTTATTAACTTTAGATTGGCGTATTTTTACAATCGGCATAACCGATTTTACAGAATAAATTTTACCTTTGGATGATATAATAAATCCATTTGGCTTTTTTTTGTTAATGACGTAACGTTGATTAAATAAAGTATCCCAAATGGCGAAGATATTTTTCTTTTATGCAAGGCAGAAAATCCGCGAATAGTAACCAATTTTAGGACTTTTGTTATGCCGCAGAAAAGGAAAAGAGCAAGCCAGGTTGTGTACTTTATTTAGTCATCTTTTCTAAAGCACTAATATAGCTATTCATAAGCGGTATAGGTCTATGGTTGATACTTTATTTTCATTTGGTACTGAGCAATTCAACCGGATTTTCCCATTTTATATTCTGGTGGACCGGGATTTGGATGTAATTTCTTTTGGAAAATCATTAGCTAAACTTTACCCAATTAAAGAAGGCAACAATTTCATTGATTACTTCCAGCTTAAATTACCACAGATTGAGAAAATCTCCTTCAATACCCTATTTGAATTATCTAATCAGGTTGTTCTTATTAGCCTTAATGGTTCAAATCATAATATTTTAAGAGGCCAGTTCGAATATCTAGATGCAACGGAGCAATTATTATTTATTGGCACCCCTTGTTTTACCTCTATCGACGAAATAAAAGAAGAGCGACTTACGCTTAATGATTTTGCCAAGCACGATTCTTTTATCGACCAATTGCATGTTTTAAAAGCCCAGGAATTAGCAGCAAATGAAGTTAAAAGCCTGCTTAACTCTGTAAACGAACAAAACGGCAGCCTAAATGGCAATGACAATCTATGGAAATTCGCCCTTAAAGGCGACATCATATGGCATCTTGACTATACCATTTCTGGTGGCAATGGCCTGAAGACTACTAAGAAGGGAATTACTCCAGCTACTAAGGAAGGTGAAATTGATTACTACTCATGGATGGAATTAATTCATCCCGAAGATAAGGATAGTGTAAAAACTCAATTTACCGATTTTATTGAGGGCAAAGTAGAAAGATTTGAAGCAGAACACAGGTGGAAACCCGCTGGTGGCTATTTCAAATATTTCATTACCAGAGCCATCATTACAAGTCGCACCATGGAAGGCAAACCTAGCCACATCATTGGTACGCTTACCGATATAGACGAGCAAAAGAAAACCGAATTCCAATTGAAGGAAACTGCCAATAGACTATTTTTCCTGATTCAAAATTTGGATTCCGGCGTTGTGGTTGAGGGCAAAGACAATAAAATTATTTTAGTAAATGATAAGTTCTGCAATTTCCTGGGCATTAAGGAAACTCCCGACCAATTAGTAGGCATGAATTATACTGTGGCTACCCGCCATAGTAAATACCTATATAAATATCCCGAGGAAGTCGTTACCCGTATTTACCAGATACTAGATCAAAAGAAACCTGCATTACACGAATTGATTGAATTGGCCGATGGTCGTTTCTTTAAGCGTGATTATGTACCTATTTTTATTGATGACAAATACGAAGGCCATCTTTGGCAATATGTAGATGTTACGGAGCAAACATTGGCTGAGCACCGTCTCGAAGAACAAAAATTATTCTATGAGAATGTACTGAACAATATCCCTGCCGATATTGTGGCATTCAATACAAAACACGAATACCTGTTTGTAAACCCTACTGCGGTAAAAGATCCGGAGGTAAGGAAATGGATGATTGGGCAAAGTGATGAAAATTATTGCCGCACACGTAATAAGCCAGAAAGTATTGCTATTGAACGCACAAATGTCTTCAATGAGGTAATTAAAAACAAGAAACTAATTTTCTGGGAAGAAAAACTGGTAGATAAGGATGGCAATGCCGAATTCCATCTCCGGAACATGTTCCCTGTGCTTGATGAAAATGACGATGTAATTCAGGTTATTGGATTTGGATTAGATATTACCGACAGAAAGAAAATTGAAGACCAGTTAAAAATTAATGAAAAACGCTATCGTGACCTGTTCAATTATAGTCAGGCTTACATTTGTACGCATGATTTAACAGGTAAATTAATTACTGTCAATCCTGCAATTTGCGAATTATTGGGACAAACCCAGGAAGAACTGATAGGCAAGTCATTAACCGAATTCCTTCCAAAAGAAGACATAGCTGCTTTCCAGGCATCCTATCTTGATAAGGTAATCCACGATGGTAGTGCCAATGGCATTTTCAGGATTATAGGAGATAAAGGCAGGAAGGCGTTCCTTATATACAAGAACTTCAAGGTTCTGGATGAAGTTTCCGAGCCTTATATCATAGGCTTTTCCCAGGATATCACTGAGAGGATTAAGACCGAAAAAGAACTACTAGCCACCAAAAAGATTACCGAAGAAGCAAACAGGGCAAAAGAAACCTTCCTGGCCAATATGAGCCATGAAATCCGCACCCCTATGACCGGAATTTTGGGTATTGCCAACCTGCTTTCTAAAACAGGCCTCGACGACCAGCAGAGGAAGTTCACAAAATTGATTTCAGAATCGGCCAATAACCTCCTGACCATTGTTAACGACGTATTGGATATTGAAAAAATAGCCGCCGGTAAGCTCGACCTTGAATTAATACCATTTAAATTAGAAGATAAGGTATTTACTACCCTCCAATCATTCCAGTTTAAGGCTGAGGACAAAAACATCAACCTATTGATGAATAGCTCCCTGCCCGATGATATGATTGTTATTGGTGACCCTTACCGACTGAGCCAAATCTTAAACAACCTGCTCAGCAATGCCCTTAAATTCACAAATGATGGGGAAATATCCATAAATATGGATACCAAAAAGAGTGATGATAAAACCATTACAGTTGAAATTCAGGTGCAGGATACAGGTATAGGCATACGTCAGGAAAAACTCACCGACATATTCAATCCTTTTGTTCAGGCATCATCTGATACTACACGTAAATATGGTGGCACCGGCCTCGGATTGACCATTTGCAAGAACCTTGTAGAAATGCAAGGCGGCAGGATAAACGTAAAAAGTGCTGAAGGTGTAGGTACTA
>CAIWHI010000017.1 GCA_903912435.1 uncultured Bacteroidota bacterium
ACCCCAGCCTCACTCACCCTCCTTCCTTAGTGATGCACTGTGCTATAATGCCTGCGAAATGGCCAGAGATGTGCATGCTAATGCATTGGTAGGTGTTACCCAATCGGGCTATACAGGGTTTATGTTATCCAGTTACAGGCCACAATCGCCCCTTTTTGTATTTACCAAAACTCAGACCCTCGTAAACCAATTGAGTTTAAGCTGGGGTGTAACAGCATTCTTTTATGATAAGGAGGATGATATTGACACCTCCATCTCCGACCAACTGGCCTTCCTCAAAGAAAAAGGGTATTTGAAAACAGGCGATATTGCAGTAAATACTGGTAGTACTCCTGTAGCTCTACATCTCCCTACTAATATGATTAAGATAACAAGGGTGGAATAAGGCAGATACCTAATCTGAAATATTTATAAATAAAATGGCCCGTACGCGTTGTTTTGTACAGGCCTTTCTATTTATGCTTACAACCTATTACTATTTCTTCTTTTGCTGAGTGTTGTTGTTTTGAGGTGTCTGGAGGAGCAAAGTATTTGCAGGTGCGCCTGTAGGTGACTGCCCACCATTCATCATCTTCAGGTTGTTGAGTGCTGCACCAAGACCTTGCTGGGCCTGTACATAATCTGGCTTGATTTTTAATGCCCTTTGCCATGCATATATGGCCTCCATCAATTGGTGGTTTGAATAATATGCCCCACCTGTATTATACCATAGTTCGGCATTGGTAGAATCTATTGACAAGCCTTTTTTCAATTCCACAATTGCCTCAGGGTATTTACCCAATCGGCCATATTCACTCCATGCTTTTTTCATGTAAAAATCACTGATGAGCTTATACATACCAGGCAAGGTAGGATACGTAGGATAAAGCTGGGCAACCTTGTCTACATTCTCCCTTGCCTTATCAATATTGCCTAGTTTATAATAAGCAATACCTCTATTCAGGTATCCGGCCACAAAAGTATTGTGAATGGTTAAGGCATGATCTAGCAGTTGTATTGCCTTATATAGGTATTCATTGCGTTTAGCACTGTCGGCCTGAAAATCGGCCTGTGTAACATCAGCAGCAGCTACATTACCCAATACAAGCACACTATTGGGTACTACCTTAAGGTCGGCTGAAAAGAGAGTATTATCATTTACCCATTCAGCATTCCTGGTAATGGTTTTATAACCTGCTGCTACTACTACAATTACCATAAATCCGGCCATAGCAGCTAAAGCAGTTTTCTCTGGCTTAATTTTCTGGAAAGCCATATAGATAAAATAGGCCAATGCTATAGCAAAACCCACTGAAGAGTGATAAATCAAACGCTCACCCATTGTGGCACCAATATCAAATACGATATTACATATGAGTATAAAATGCGACAGATAAAAAGCTATAGCAAAGCATAGGATACTCTTATAATCATCACCGATAGGAGTATTAACCTTTACTATTGCAGGTTGTTTTTTAGGGAACAACAGAAACATTGAAACCGTAATTGCACCATAGATTATAGCCGACAACCATACCAAGGGATTACCAAAATCTTTGTACGGAATGGAATTATACGAATAGTCGGCCGATAAGGGATGTGGCCACACAAGCAGTTTTAAATAGTTGAGAGAAGTGGCAATTTCGGTAGCGAGCTTTTCCCCTACAGAGGCAAACAGGTAGGGATTATTCAAAACCTCACTATCTGAGTTTTCGCCACTGGCTGTTACAATGCTTAACCTTATAGCCAGGTACAGACCTATAACAGCGAAGAAAGGCAGGAAGGTGATAATGCTTTTCTTTATCGAATTTCCATTAAAAAGGTATAGCGACAATGGTAATAAAATGACCATTGTGATGGCATATTCCTTAGATAGAAAGGCCAGGAAATAACTACCCAATGCAGCACCCAGCATCCATTTTTTACCAAACTCCTGGTACTTAAATGTGTAGATAAAAGTAAGGCTCATGAATAGTAGGGACATTATTTCGTCTCGGCTTTTCACATTGGCCACCACCTCGGTATGTATGGGGTGTATGGTGAATAGTACAGCTGCCAGCAGTGCGATAATCGGGCTATTTTTAAGCACTACATACCTTAGGAAATACAAAAGCACTACTACAGAAAGCACATACCACAGCACATTGAACACATGCCTTACATGCATATCACGCTCTAGTTTTTCCTCCTGCTTACCATGCACTCCATACGATATATTTTGCTTCAATACACTATCTACAGTGCCAGCCTTTATTGCACCCAGAAACTGTTGCTCAATTGCAAATGTAACAATAGATAAGGGCCTGAAACGACCACCCTTCAACTGATTAATAGTATTCAACTGCCTGTAATAACTATCATACGCATCCCTGGAAAGGATTTTATATATCCCTGATACCCCTTCCTGCACATATTCATTCTTTACTATTACAATGCCATCGTCATGGGCATACTCATTTTTATAGGTATTAATGTAAAAGATAAATGCCAGTACAGCCACAATTACTGCCTGCATTTTAAATCCGTAAATAGACCATTCATTTGATGGCGAAGATGTGGTTGATTCAGGCAAACCTGTATTCGGAGGCACTATTTGCGCCTCAGGTTTCACTGATTGTTCAGGCTTTGTACTTTGTTTTTTGGCCATTGTATTTGTGTGGAACCCAAAAATAATTATTTATGGAGTTTAAAGGTATATTTATTGAAGGGTAATTCAAATTTTGGAGGAGTATTAAATAACTATTACCTAAACAGCATTACAAAATTGAAATTTAGTAGTTTCGAGACTATTGATTAAATAGAATCCACCTTCAGAATTGTTATTTCCTCAGAAGGTATGATGAGTAAATAAAGGCAACCAGGTGACTCAGGGATTTTACATTTTTTGCCAGGCTTAAAATCCACGAATAGCGACCTACAAATTTTCGCTACACGAAAATAAACTGCCATGCAGGTGATACATTTTTAAGGTTAGTTGGCACCGGCGGGGCCAATGGCTTTGTAGAAAAATTATATAACATGAGGGAACTGCTCCTTGGGAGCAGCGCACTTCGAGTTTTTTTAGAAAAGGAAAGTGATAAAATGTTGTCACTTTACTTGAAAATAGA
>CAIWHI010000018.1 GCA_903912435.1 uncultured Bacteroidota bacterium
AGGTATTACCTCACTTACAGGTGATAACCAACCATTGATTGTAATAGATGGTATACCTATGGATAACTCCATCAATAATTATGACCCTACCAATTCAGGTTTTCAGGCAGGAGGTGCAAATGGTAACCTTACCGGAGGTTCTATGTCTTCTAACCGAGGACTGGATATTAATCCAAATGATATAGAAAGTATTAACGTACTGAAAGGCCCTGCAGCTACTGCGCTATATGGTCTTAAAGCAGCAAGTGGTGTGTTGATGATCACCACTAAAAAGGGCAATAGTGGTGGTGCAAAAGGAATGCATGTAACTGTAAATTCTTCTTATTCTGTAGATATGGTTAATAAGCTGCCTGAAATGCAGAATAAATATTCTGAAGGTGCAGATGGTCTGTATAGAGATAATTATAATAATTCTGCTACTCCAACTGTTAACCCTAAGAAGTTCTCATGGGGAGCAGAAATAGATACCCTCATGCGTACCGGGGTATCTAATGTATATGATCCTAATGGTAAAATAGTAGGAAAATCTAACCCATTAGGCAAATATGCAGCAACACCATATGATGCCTTTAAATTCTTCCAAAATGGGTATACAGCCAATAATAATGTGGCTATATCAGGTGGGGATGATAAGAACTCTTATCGTGTATCATTGGGTAATATGCATCAAAATGGCACAATGCCAACTGCAAAATATGATAAAACCACATTTGGTATTAGCGGACAGTCTGCTGTAAATGATAAGCTGACAATTTCAGGAAGCGCCTATTATACAGGCTCAGGAAATGACAAGATACAGCAAGGTTCAAATACCTCTGGTATTATGCTTGGCCTGCTACGTACCCCACCTACATTCGATGATTCTTATGGTAATAGTAATGGTGCAACAAGCCCCAACGCCTATACGTTGCCAAATGGTAATCAAAGAAATTACCGTGGCGGTGGTGGTTATGATAACCCTTACTGGACTGTAAACAGAAGCCCATCACACGATGATCTTAACAGGGCTTATGGTTTTGGACAGGCAAATTATAAGGTTAATAACTGGATGGATCTTACCTACAGGCTTGGTGGTGATGTTTACTCTCAGTCATCTAAACAGTCTTATGATATAGGTTCAAACGGCGTTGCTTCCGGAGGTGGTATGATTAATTTGATTGACTATTTCAACAGGCAATTTAACTCTGACTTCATTGTAAATATGCACAAAACCTTTAATAAGGATTTTGGTGGTTCGGTAATTGTGGGTGAGAATTATTTCTCCCAGGTTTCCAGCACAAGGTTTGTTCAAGGTACTAATCTTACATTACCTAATTTCCTGGATATAAGTAATGCAACTGCTTTATTGAGTAGTGAAGGTGAATCTAAATTAAGGAGATCCGCATGGTATGGCCAGGCTGAAGGTGGATACAAGAATATGCTCTATGTAACCTTAACCGGACGTGACGAAACTTCATCAACCTTACCTGAAAAAAATAATAACTTCTTCTATCCCTCAGCAGGGTTATCATTCATTTTTACTGAGCCATTAGGATTATCTGGTAGTAATACCTTGTCTTATGGTAAATTCAGAATGTCTTATGCACAGGCAGGTAAGGATGCATCTGCACAGGGATTAACTACTCCTTTCGGACCAGCAAAATTACAGGATGGATTCACTAGTGGGCTTGCATGGCCAATTAATGGAATTTCAGGTTTCCAACAATCTAATAGTGTTACTGTTTTAGGCAATCCTGATCTAAAACCTGAGCATACAAATTCATATGAAGTAGGTACCGACCTTTCTTTTTTCCATAATAAGATAAGCTTTAGTGGGACATATTACTATGCATTAACAACCGATGCTATTATACAGGTACCAGTTGCTTACTCTACAGGATATGCTGCTGCACTTATGAATGTAGCAAAAATCAGCAATCAGGGTGTGGAGCTTACAATTAATACTACCCCAATAAAAACCAAGTATGGTCTTCGTTGGGACCTTAGCTTTAATTACAGCAAAAACATTAATAAAGTTATTAATTTGGCCAATGGCGTTACCAATTTGTTCGTAGGTGGTTTCCAGAATGGTTCAATTGTTGACATACCTGGCCAACCTGCAGGTTTGATTTATGGTACAAAATTCGTCCGTGACACCAAAACAGGTAAGTACTTAATAAATGATGATAAAACTGATCCTGGTTTTGGAATGCCAATAGTTGATCCAAATGCAACTAATCAGGTTATTGGAAATACAAATCCTGATTGGATAGGTTCAATAATCAGTAATCTATCTTATAAAGGATTGTCTTTAGGAATCCAGATCGCAATCAGGCAGGGTGGCCAGATGTGGGATGGAACCAGAGGTGCTATGGATTATTTTGGTACGGCTGGAGAAACTGTGGACAGGACAAAAACAACTACATTTAGTGGTATTGCAGGTCATCTTGATGCTACTGGTAATATTGTTAGCACAGGTAATCAGGTTACCACCTCTGCAGTTGCTAACCAATACTATTGGCAGAATATAGGTAATAGCTTTACCGGGCCTACTGAAAGCACAGTTGAGGATGCTTCATTTATTAAACTTCGCCAGATAAGCCTGACCTATGCTTTGCCATCTGCAATTTCAAAGAAGATGCATTTCCAGTCTGTAGCTGTGTCAGCGTTTGCTAATAATATCATATTATGGACAGCCTATAAGGGCGTAGATCCTGAAACTAGCCTTGCAGGGCCATCAAATGCTCAGGGTCTTGATTATTTCAATAGTCCTGGTATTAAATCATATGGCCTTCGTCTAAATCTTGGTTTATAATATAAAATATTCACATAAAAAATATAAGTCATGAAAATGATAAAAATTTCATCGATAATTTTAGTAGGTGCAATGTTGTTTAATTCATCGTGTAAAAAAACCTTTTATACCGATGTGAATCATAACCCTAATGCACCCGCCGTTGTTACTCCGGCTACTTTGCTTTCTACTGTTGAGGGATCTCTTGGTTACTCAATAGGAGGGAATATGTCTCTATATACTTCCATATTTATGCAGCAGGTGAATGGGATAGGTAATCAGGCCCAGGCATATAATAATTACATATTTACAGGGCAGGATGTTGACAACCTTTGGGCCAATATGTATACTTCTGTAATGCTCAATGACAATGTGTTGATGCAAGCTGCAGATGCTAAAGGATATAACGTTTATAGCGGAGTATCCAGGGTTTTGATGGCGTACTCACTTCAGACTACCATTGATTGCTGGGGTAAAGTTCCCTTTTCAACAGCTTTCCAGGGATTCGGTAAGCTACAGCCAACTTATGATGACGATCAGGCATTGTATGCCAGCATTCTTAAAATGTGTGATTCAGCCATTGTTTTTCTTAAAGACAGCACTCCGGGTGCTTTGGTTCCTGGAGCCGAAGACGTAATCTATGGTGGATCTGTTGACAATTGGATCAAATTTGCTCATGCGATCAAGGCAAGGATTTATATGCATCAATTATCACTAAGTGGCACTAATGCTGCTAGTGCATTGGCCGAGATTGCACTTTCTTTTTCTTCAAATGCCGATAATGCAGTTTATAAGTTTGGTACTGCAAGTAGTGCGAACAACGCATGGTATCAGTTTATTAACCAGAGGGCGGGTTATGTAAGTTTTGCAACGGCAGGTATAGCTACCAAATTACTGGCTAGTAATGATCCTCGTTTTACATTTATGATTGATACAACAGCAGCAAATGGCTCTGATAATCTGGCAGCATATTATGGTGCACCTGATGCTGTTACAGAATTTATCACCTATGATGAGCTCCAGTTCATGACAGCAGAGGCACTTAATTCACAATCTGGTAGTATCTCGGCTATTCAGGCCGCTTATCAAAGTGGTATTATGGCAAGTATGCAAAAATTGGGAGTTGATGCAACTTCTGCAACGGCTTATATTTCTGCTAATGGAACGCTTACAACTGCCAATGCAAAATCAAAAATTGCCAACGAGGAGTACATTGCATTGTTCTTAAATCCTGAGGCATGGACTTTATGGCGCAGGACCGGTTTCCCTGCTCTGGTACCAACTACGACAAGTTCAAATATTCCAAGGCGCCTATTATATCCACAATCAGAGTACTCATACAATGCTGCTAATGTTCCTGCCAGCACAATGTATACTACAAAGATCTTCTGGGATAAATAAGACCATAGTGAATATATTTTCATCAACAAAGGCAATGCCGTACTTCACAGTGCGGCATTGCTTTTTATTATGTGCCAACAAATTGGTTTATTCACAAAGCCGAATCATAAGATGTAAAATGATTCTCACCTGACTTAACATTAAGTTAATATTGACGTAATGTACTGGTAACATTGGTGTTGTTCTTTTGCAACAAATTAAAACACACACATTTCAAATGAAAAATTCAATCAAAAAGTTCAGTCTTGCTTGTACAACAATGCTTTTATTAGCCCAGGGATCACAAGCCCAGGTAATGGCTGATTCAAATGCTGCATTTGTGCCAAATGGCAAATTGTGGGGTTATGCTTTCGGTGACCTTTCTTATAAAGGTGCAACTGATGATGCAAACCGTGGTGGTTCAAACCAATACACAAAGGTTCCGTTGAATGAAAACCAATTTCAGTTTCGTCGTGTTTACCTTGGTTATGACTACAATATTTCTAAAAATTTCTCTGCTGAATTCTTATTTGCTGCTGAAGACAATTTTACTTCAGGCGTATTAGGCCAGGGAACTGGTGACGTATTGGCGAATAACAAATTTGCTCCTTACGTTAAATTAGCTAATATCCGTTGGAAAAATATTTACAAAAATGCTGACCTTGTTGTAGGCCAATCAGCTACTCCTACATTCGCTAAGAATGGTAGTGGTATGGCTTCGGAAGAAGTTTGGGGTTACAGGAGTATCGAAAGGACAATTACCGATATCCGCCGTACTACTTCTTTTGATATGGGTATTGCTTTACAAGGCAAATTTGATTCAAAAGGTAACTACGGTTACGTTGTAATGGTAGCTAATGGTACTGGTGCAAAAACAGAAAATGACAACTTCAAGTCATTCTATGGTGATATCTGGGGTAAATTCGCTGACAAGAAAATCATCGTAGACCTTTACCAGGATTATACAAGGTTGAACTGGGGTCAGTATATCAATGGTTATAAATCAGCTCTACCTAGCCCTAATGGTACTTACTACCATGAGCGTGCTATGACTAAATTATTTGTTGCTTACCAAACTAAGCCATTAACAGTAGGTGTAGAATTCTTTATGAATACTTTATTGGGTGATGTAAACGTAACTGGTAAAGATGGTAATACTTATTACCGCACTACTAAGGCTATGGGTCTTTCTGTATTCGCTAAAGCCCAGGTTAAGAAAGACAAGTTGAATGCATTTGTACGTTTTGATAATTATGACCCAACCGGCAACTTAAGCAATATAGCTGGTGAGCAAAATACTAAATCATACACTGCAACTACCTCACAGTACGATCCTACTACTAAGGAAATGTTTGTTACTTATGGTTTGGATTTTACCCCAATCAAGAATGTACACGTTATGCCAAACATATGGATGAACACTTACAACAGTGGTCTTGATGCTACTGCCAGCAATACATTTGGTACTAAGTATTCTACTATGAATAGTGGTGTAACTGCAATGAAGGGTACAGACGTTCTTTACCGTCTTACTTTCTACTACGTATTCGGTAAATAATTTTAATAAGCGTTTCTAAAAATTAAGTATATGAAAATTGTAAAAAATCTGGCATTCGCTGCGCTTGCAGTTGCAATATCAGGAAGCATGATGCTTACCAGTTGTGCTGGTGGCAACAGCCCCAAAGCAGCAGATTCTACCGCTAAGGCTGGTAATGATGATGATAACACTATCCTGGGTGCGGGTGCAACATTCCCTAATCCTTTGTATTCTAAAATGTTTTCTGAATACAACAAGACTACCAGCCTGAAAGTAAATTATCAGTCAATAGGTTCAGGTGGTGGTATCCAGCAGTTGACCAGCAAAACTGTAGATTTTGGTGCATCTGATGCCCCTCTGAATGGTAAGCAAGACAGTGCATTATCAGCTCCTGCTATTCATATACCAATTACTGCCGGTGCAGTTGTATTAAGCTACAACTTACCCGACTTCAAGGATACACTTAATTTGTCTCCTGATGTATTGGCTAAAATCTTCTTAGGTGAAATCAAGAAATGGAATGACCCTAAGATTGCAGCTATCAACAAAGGTGTAAAATTACCTTCATTGGATATCCAGGTAGCACACCGTAGTGATGGTAGTGGTACATCTAACATCTTCACTACCTACCTTTCTAAGGTGAGTAAAGATTGGGATGCAAAAGTTGGTAAGGGTTCATCAGTTAACTGGCCTGTAGGCCTGGGTGGAAAAGGTAACGAAGGTGTTGCCGGTTCTGTAAAGCAAACTCCAGGCTGCATTGGTTATATCGAGTTAGCTTATGCTATCCAAAATGGTATGTCTTATGCAAGGATGCAGAACAAAGCTGGTAAGTTTATCACACCAAGCATTGCCAGTATCACTGCGGCAGCAAATATCACTATACAGCAGATGCTAAGGTATCTTTAACTAATACTGATGCTGCTGATGGTTATCCAATATCTGGTCTTACCTGGATACTTGTTTATAAGGAGCAGAAATACAACAACCGTAGTGCTGATAGGGCTACTAAAATCATTAAAATGGTTAATTGGATGGTTCATGAAGGCCAGCAATATTGCGCTCCATTGAATTATGCTCCATTATCGGCAAATGCAGTAAGCGTTGCAGAAGCGCAATTGAAGTCAGTTACCTACGATGGTAAACCAATATTGCAATAATAAGCTTCAATAAACTAAATGGAAACATCAGTTGATAAAGTCTTAAAACCCGCTCCTCTCAAAAACGGAGCGGGTTTTAATTCTCAAAAAACACCGGAAACTGTGAGTACCAATAAACGGTTAAAGAGGTCGCACCGCCAAATACGTGCTGAAAATATTTTCAGGCGCACAATTATGATAGTGGCGGTTGCCACAGTGGTTCTGGTAACTGGAATAATGGTTACACTGGCATACCAATCAAGGTTGTCAATACAAAGTGCTGGTTTAGGCTTTTTGTGGGGCAAGGTTTGGGATCCGGTTAGGGATATTTTCGGTGTTTACCCGTTTTTATTGGGTACACTACTTACATCATTTCTCGCATTGATTATTTCAGTGCCATTTTCATTTGCAGTTGCCTTATTCCTTGGTGAGTATTTCCCAAAAGGGTGGATGCCCGACCTGTTGAAGAACACAGTAGAGCTAATTGCTGCCGTACCATCTGTAATCTATGGTTTTTGGGGATTAGCAGTGTTAGTACCTATTGTACGCACTTTTGAATCAGCTATAGGAGTTGATGCTATTGGGCAAGGTATATTTAGTTCGTCATTAATACTGGCCATTATGATTATACCCTATGCGGCATCGCTTGGTAGGTCAATGATTCAAATGGTTCCTTCTAATCTTAAGGAAGCAGCTTATTCTTTGGGTGCTACAAGGTGGGAAGTAATACGTATGGTAATACTACCCTACACAAAATCAGGTCTTTTTGCCGGAGTAATGTTATCACTGGGCCGCGCGCTTGGTGAAACAATGGCTGTGACCATGGTAATAGGCAATACCAGCTTGATACCTAAAAACATTTTTTCACCTGGTAATACTATGGCCAGCGTAATAGCAAACGAGTTTACCGAGGCCGACCATCCTGTTTATTTGTCGGCACTTATTGAGTTGGGCCTTGTACTATTTGTAGTTACAGTGGTTATCAATATGATTGGTAAAAGATTGATAAAAGGAGTTACAAAATAATTTATTATGAGTGTTGCCATTAAATACAGGATAGGTAAGAGTACGGTATTCCAGGCATTGGTGATGGTACTATCATTTGCGTGTGTTGTACCCTTGATTTTTATCTTAATATATATACTTCAGGCTGGTATTACAAAAATTAACTGGCATTTCTTGACCAACCTGCCTAAACCCGTAGGTGAAACCGGGGGTGGAATTGCAAATGCCCTGGTAGGTACCAGCATTATAATTGCCACTGCATCGGTAATTGCCATACCATTTGGTATACTTTGTGGTATTTACCTAAGTGAAAACAAAAATAGTAAGCTGGCTTACTGGAGCCGCTTATGTATAGATATATTGCAGGGTGTGCCTTCTATTGTAATAGGTATTGTAGCCTATTTCTGGTTGGTAAAGCCATTGAACGGCTTTTCTGCCTTATCCGGTAGTGTAGCATTAGCAATAATGATGCTGCCAATAGTGGTAAGAAGCACAGAGGAGACCTTATTGTTATTGCCCGATAGCCTTAGGGAAGCTGCTTATGCACTGGGTATGCCTTTTCATAGGGTGATACTTAAAGTTATTGTTCCCTGCGGTATCAGTGGTATTTTAAGTGGCGTGATGCTTTCGGTAGCAAGGATTACCGGTGAGACAGCCCCTCTTTTGTTCACTGCATTTGGTAACCCTTACCTTACAACAGATATTACCAAACCAATGCAGAGTTTACCCTTGCTCATTTTTAATTATGCCACCAGCCCTTATAACGACTGGCACGACCTGGCATGGGGTGCATCGTGCATATTGCTCATATGGGTATTATTATTAAATATTTTTACTAAGCTGATAACCAGAAAATGGAAAGTACAATTGTAAAGTCGGTAAATTACAATGCCTATTTCGGAGATAACCACGTGGTAAAAGACGTGAACATAGAGATTCCCCGGAATACTACAATAGCTGTAATGGGGCCGTCGGGTTGCGGAAAGACTACTTTCCTCCGTGGTATAAACCGTATGCACGAGTTGATACCTGGTGCAACAGCCAAAGGCCAGATATTACTCAATGGTGAGGATGTAATGGAAATGCATCCTATATTTGTAAGGCTGAAAATTGGTATGGTGTTTCAACGCCCCAATCCATTCCCCAACCTGAGTATTTATGACAATGTAATAGCAGGCTATAAACTAAATGGTATTAAACTGCCGAAAGCAGAAAAAGATACTATTGTAGAGCATAGCCTTACAAGGGTTGCCCTTTGGAATGAAGTAAAAGATTCGCTTACCAAAAAGGGTTCATTCTTATCAGGCGGACAGCAACAGAGGTTGTGTATTGCAAGGGCGGTAGCAATGGAACCTGAGGTTTTATTGTTTGACGAACCAACATCAGCCCTTGACCCAATATCAACCTCAACAGTTGAAGAGCTGTTTCATGAACTGAAGAAGAACTATACCCTGATAATTGTAACGCATAATATGCAGCAGGCAGCAAGGGTGAGCGACAGGACAGCGTTTTTCTACATGGGCGAACTGGTGGAATTTGATGATACCAAAACTATGTTTACCAACCCTAAAGACATTCGTACACAAAATTATATAACAGGCAGGTTTAGTTAAATCTGGACAATTAATTTAAGGCAATGACACAATTAGAGCATGAATTGCAATCAGTAAAGGTGGAGTTGATAGGTATGTGGAGCCTGGTAGAGTCTCAGTTGAAGAAGACCCGGACGGCTATGGTACTTTTCGACAGAGACCTTGCCCGCGAGGTGTCTATGAAGGAAAAAAGGGTAAATGCCTTTGAGCTTAAGATAGACAGGGATTGCGAAAATATATTTGCCCTTTACTGCCCGGTGGCTATTGACCTCAGGTTTCTGCTGGCAGTATTGAAAATCAATACCAACCTGGAAAGGATAGGCGATATTGCTGATGGTATATCTAAGTACATAATTGAAGCATTGGAGAATTTTGATGAAGACTTGTTTGCAAAGACTGAGGTTATCAAAATGTTTGATGATGCAATATCTATGTTAGCTGATACCCGTATATCGTTCGAAAAAGACGATACTACCTTGGCGCGCAGCATCTTCCAACGTGACGAAGTACTGGATGATATCAACTATGCCGCTATCGACAGGATTAGCAATGCGATAGCCGAAGACCTTACCGTAATGCACGATGCACTATACGTACTCTCCATCATCCGTAAGCTGGAAAGGGTAGGCGACCAAACCAAAAACATTGCCGAAGAAATCATTTTCTTTGTAGAAGCCAAGGTATTAAAACACCATCAGGAGACACAGAGGAAACCTTAGTTCCTTTATGAGCCGTCCTGAAATAGCGATACAGATTATTAAAGAATAAAAGTAGAATAATTAAACAGTAGTAGGTTCATTTCTGCTACTGTTTTTTCGTTTATACGTCCTTATTTGTATTTTACTTTGGCTGTGCATTTGTTTCGGA
>CAIWHI010000019.1 GCA_903912435.1 uncultured Bacteroidota bacterium
TCCCGCGTGCCCCCGTCCCTTGCGCCCGTTTAGCTTTTTTGTCGTTGTTTTTCCTTTCTGTTATCGCCGTGGCTTCCCCTAAACAATAACCACATAAAGTACCACATCGGGAAAGAAGAAAAGAACGGGTTCGCATCCATCTATTTATCAACCCATAAAGTCCAATTCTATGCCTTTTTATTTTTCGCAAAAGAACCTGTATGTGGCGAAAGCGATATCGTAGAGGGCTCATTAAAGCAATGTGAAAAGGGGAAAATGGAAAAAAGCAAGTACGAACTAAAGCAGCTTATCTTTAACCCAGGGTCAAAAGTAACCGGGGTGCCTTTTATGGGCGATAGAGCATCGATATTTGATGATGAAGAAGCTGTGAAATATGATTTTAAAATAAGCATAGAATCGCATGATAGCCAGGATTGCTATGTGTTTAGAATCCTCCCTAAGTCGGGGTTTGAACATAAAGTGCTCTATAATGAAATGACCACCTGGTTTCGCAGGTCAGACTACGGCATTATTGCCCGCGATTATTCCTTATCCTACCATACCCTGGTTTATGATTTTGACGTAAAAATGAAGGTGCGTACCAGGCAGGTAGGGGGCAAATTACTACCCTATAAGATTGATTATGATGGCAATTGGCATGTATTTATGAAGAATCGGGAAAGGGTGAAGTTCACTTGTGATATTGAGTACTAACCAATCATCCAAAAAACAATCCTATTTAAACCCCACATTTTCATCAATAAATTTAATCAGGCTTTCGGCATTTTCCCGCTGTTCTTTCTTCTTTGGGTGGCCTGGAGAATTACGATATGGGAAGAAGTGGGTATATATTTTCTTGTCGCCTAGCTGGGCTACTGCTGTTTTAATATATCCCGGCCAGGGGCTACCCTCGGCTGTTGCATCCATACTACCCAGAGTACAGATAATAGAAGCATTGGGGTACTTATCCCTGATAGAGGAGACAAATTTCTTGTAGGCATCTATTATGCCTCGTTCATTGGGTGGCTTATTGCCAAACCTGATTTTATATTGTGGAAATTCAGGCTTATTCAATAGCCAATAATCGTTCTGAAATAAATTGATGACTACTATAGATGGAGTAAACTGGCTAAAATCCCACTTTGAATTCGCATCATATGGGTCCAGATGGTCATAAATCTCAGGCATTATCTCCGGGCTCCAGCTTACCATTATACCTATACCACTGCGTGAAATACAATGAAATTCCGCCCCGTAATGGCGGGCAGTTATCGCTGCGTAGGAATAATAATTATTGTAAAACTTAGATTCCCTTGAGTCTCCTACCGAATCCTCCAGACTATACCCTGATGTTATGGAATTACCGTAGAACTCAATTTTCCTTAATGGTACTGGTGGCGGTTCCAAAATATGACCATTGTGATTAATCTCAAAGCCATAAAACCATGTTTTACCTTTCGATATTTCTGTCAGCTTATACAATTGTATAGTATGGTTTGCATCAGGCAGTCCACTTACCAGCTCATAGTCTCTCTTACCACTATCCGCCTTCAGCTTAGTTATGTTGTTGCTGTCTACAATTACATAATAATAGTTATCCCCCTTTTCATCTTTCAGCACCGCTTTCACCGAAGTTCCCTTAAAATTCATAGTTACCGATGATCCCGACCAATACATAATAGATGCACCTGAGCCATGCCCTATCCTACCCATATACCTTAGGCGGGCATTATCAGCAGCTATAGATGGTGACCTTTTCCATGCACATATAGCAAAAACCAGTACCATTAGTGGCACTGATAATAATATTAGTAACCGTTTTTTCGTAGTGAAATTCATCTGTAAATCGAACTTTGTGCTAATGTACTATTCCGGAATGGTTAGGCTCCAAACTGCGAAAGGTGGTGATCCAAATGCCGGTAGGTTAACTGATACCATTGGTCTGCAGTTATAACACCGAAAAACGGATGTACCGTCTTAATTATATCATCAGGGCTTGTTTTGGTGAAACGATTTATCTGAGCCAATAATCTTTCCTTTTCCTGGTCAAATATTTTCGGGTCAGTAACTACAAAGGATGGAGCTGTAGGTAGGCTGCGCCTCCATGGCTTAGGCCCCAAAGTAGCCTTTAGGGCCATTTTACCAAATAGCCTCCCCATGAGTAGTTGTTTCAGTTTAGTATCGCCAAGAGTAGTTTCTAATGCTATAGCACAATGAGCCAACATCTGCGATACCGTCATTTTCCCCCACAGCGCTTTTGAATCAGGTTTTAATTGGTTAATACGGCCTACTATTTCTTTTACTGTACTTTCTTCGTTAAAATTTTTCATGCAAATAAGTTTTGTCAAATATACAGATTACTCTATAACAATCGCCAACGTGTACAGATTTGTTAAAAAGCTAACAATACGCTACTTTCACATTCTATTTTGTAACTTTTGTGTAATTTTACCTCATTAACAGACAAACTATTATGAATCAGTTCAATCAACAGGATTTCACAAACTACACTGTAGTAGACAGCAGACAAGCCTCTGCTACAGGTGCTGTATCGCGCAGATTTATGTCCAGCGTATTTACCTGGATGTTTTTTGCATTGGGTGTTTCGGCTGTCTTTGCACTTTTATTTTATAACAATCTATCATTGACACAGTACCTTTTTAATGAAGCTGGTACTGGTCTTAATGGTCTAGGGTATGCAGTAATGTTTGCTCCTCTTGGTTTTGTAATGCTAATGTCATTTGGGTTCCAGAGATTAACAGTACCTCTTATGATTGCCTTATTCCTCGCCTATTCAGCAATCAATGGAATTAGTTTTAGTTTTATTATCCATAGGTACTCACCTGGTTCTATTATTGGTTGCTTTGCTACTTCATCGGTTATGTTTGGCGTTATGGCTGTAATGGGTTATACCACCGATAAAGACCTTACTTCATTTGGTTCTTTACTGATGATGGGTGTTGTGGGTATTGTAATAGCTATGATGGTAAATATGTTCCTGCATAGTGATGGTTTGGGTTACCTCATCAGCATTATTGGTGTAGCCGTATTTACGGGTCTTACTGCATATGATGTGCAGAAACTAAAACGTATTGGTGCCGGTATAGAATACGAAGGCATCTCGGCCAATGACACTAAGAAACAAGCTTTGCTTGGTGCACTTTCTCTCTACCTCGATTTCGTTAACCTGTTCCTGATGTTGCTTAGGTTATTCGGTAACAGGAGAAACTAATCTTACCAATTAAAAAAACGCAAAACAGGCTATTCCGGAAAGGATAGCCTGTTTTGCGTTTCGGGAGGTGACAAGCCTAATAAATATAATGAAAAACGCATCCAAACACCCATCACTTTTTAACATTATCTGGCCAGGATGCTAAATAATTATAACAAACTTTTACACAAAATAAACCTATGTAATAAAACTATTGCTTTTGAGTGTGATAGGGTTATTCCTATCTTTGTCGGAATAAACTGGGCTTATTTTCATTATCCTAGAGTAAGAATTTCGTGAAATTCTAGCTTGCCAAATGGGCAATTGCAATTTCATCTGAAATGACTCTATTTATCGGAAATGAAAAGGATTCAGAAACCGCTAAAATTGAAATAAATAATTATTTATGCTTAAACGTTTAAGCCTCACAGCTACCTTATTATTCCTTATTTCCTGCCTGGCCCTGGCCCAAAATCATCATGGAACCATTAAGGGTTTCGTATATGATAAAAAAACAGGCGAACCTATGATATATACCACAGTAGCGGTAGTAAATGCAAATACAGGTGTGCAAACTGATATCAACGGTTATTTCTCACTAACTCTTGCTGCTGGTAGCTATACTCTTAAAACTACAGCACTAGGTTACGACTCAAGTGCAATAACCGTAAATCTACTGCCAGATGCTACAGTTACTAAAAACATATACCTCACACAAAATTTAGTAACCCTCAAAACAGTTGAAGTAACCTCACATAAAACCGAAAAAGTAACCCGTATTGGTACCGGGGTAACCACCATTTCACCCAGGGAATTAAAATTATTACCTAGTGCCGGTGGCGAACCCGACCTTGCTCAATATCTTCAAGTAATACCTGGCGTGGTATTTACAGGCGACCAGGGCGGCCAATTGTATATCCGCGGTGGTTCTCCGGCACAAACTGGTATATATCTCGATGGTATAACTATCTATAACCCATTCCACTCTATAGGCTTATTCTCGGTTTTCGAAACTGAAGCCATCCGTAATGTGGATGTTTATACTGCCGGTTTTAATGCCCAGTATGGCAACCGCACATCTGCTATTGTTGATATCCATACCAAGGATGGTAATAAAAATGATTATGGTGGCATTATCTCTACCTCGCCAATTATGACACGTTTCCTGCTTGATGGTCCAATTATCAAACCCAAAACAGAAGACGGTGCCGGTGTGACCTTCCTGGTTACTGCAAAAAGCAGCTATCTCGATGCAACTTCAAAAAGCCTTTATGGTGGTTTTGGCGAACCTTTCAGCAGCGGCCTGCCCTACCAATTTACTGATGCCTATGGCAAGGTAACCTTTAGTGCCAATAATGGTAGTAAGTTGAATCTTTTTGGTTTTAACTTCGATGACCGTGCCAATCTTCAAAATGATACTACACATGAGAACATAGCTGATTATCGCTGGCATTCTAATGGTTTTGGTGGTTCTTTTGTGGTATCTCCGGGTTCTTCCTCTGCTTTGATAGATGGTAAGTTTGCCATCTCTAATTACAATATTTCTCTCAACCAGATAAATGTACCTTCCGATACTATGCCAAGAACCAGCTCAATAAACGGGTTTGAAGCTGCTATTAATATTACTAACTTTCTGCCAAACTATAGCCAGTTTAAATATGGTATAGAGGTAAACGGCCTCCATACTGCATTGAATTACCAGGGTGCAACAGGTGTTACTACCACCGAAAACAGAGAAAGTACTATGGCTGGTATTTACCTGATGTATCGTCAGAATTTCAATAGCAAATTCATTTTCGAGCCCAGCGTACGCGTTCAGTATTACTCAGAATTGAATAAAGTTTCTTTCGAGCCACGTGTGGGTGTTAAGTACAACTTAAATGATGAAATACGGTTGAAGGGTGCTGCTGGTATCTACTCTCAAAACATTATCAGTACAAAATCAGACCAGGATATCGTCAACCTGTTTACCGGTTTCCTGCTTAGCCCTGACCAAAACATTAAGGATGCTAATGGAAATGCAGTAAATGTAAACCTTCAGACTGCTTATCACCTTGTAGGTGGTATAGAAGTAGATGTTGAGAAGGTTGAATTCAACCTTGAGCCTTGGGTAAAATACTTCGGGCAGGTAGATGAAATGAACAGGAACAAATTGTTTGCCAGTCAACCCGACTTTATTGCAGCATCAGGTCTTGCCAAGGGCCTTGACCTTTCGGCTAAGTACAGCACATCAAGGGTTTACCTTTGGGGAGCCATGGGTTACCAAAGTGTTGAATATACCAGTATAGATGGCAAAGGCAATAAGCAAACCTACCCTACCCCATTCGATACCCGTTTCAATGCCAATGCAGTAGCATCTTACACAGCGGGCAAAAAGAAAGATTGGGAATTTTCAGGCAGGTTCAATATCCACTCCCCATTTCCTTTTACACAAACCCAGGGATTCAACGAAAATATCGGTATGACTACCCTTACCGGTAGCTCCCTCTCCAACAATGGAAGTATGAATATCATTTATGCAGATGCCATTAATGGAGGCCGGTTATCGTGGTACCATCGTTTAGATGTAAGTGTGAAAAAGCGTTTCAAGACAAGTAAAAAGACTAATTTAGATGCTACATTCTCTATCATAAATGTTTATGACCGCAATAATATATTCTACGTTAACCGTATTACTAATGTAAGAATTTATCAGTTGCCACTGTTCCCCAGCGTAAATGTTACCTGGAACTTTTAATGAAATAAATGATGCTGAAACACAAAAGGATGCCCATTTCCCCCATGGCAATATTGGCAATAATAATGCTACGGGGATTGGTATGTTGGGGCCAGGTACTACCGCCTGATCAGGCTCGCAACAGAGACCTTGCATTAATAAAAGAACAGTATACCCAGAAACATTATGCACTTGCTGCCACCAGTGCCAGGCTTTACCTCAATGGAGATGCCAATTCCGGCGAACCAGACAATACTATATGGAAGGAGGAAGCTCGTTACTTTCTGGTGCTATCCGGCCTGAAAACTGATGAAAACGGTTGTGCAGAGGCCGCTAGAAAGGAAATGGGTATTACTACCAACCCCAACTATAGCCAAAGAATATCATTTACACTTGCCCAATACTATTTCAGGCATAATGAACTGACCAATGCAATACCGCTTTATGAGTCGGCAGGAATGAATAATCTGGACAATACCGAAATTTCAGATGCTAAATTCGAATTGGCATATTGTTATTTCAATAACCAGGAATTCGACAAAGCTGAGCCACTTTTACAATCCATCAGAGAAATAAAGGAAGGTAAATATTATAAAGAAGGCAATTATTATTATGGTCTGCTTGCCTACAACCAGAATAAGTATAAGGAAGCTTTAAAAAGTTTTAACCGTATTAAAGACCAGAAAGAGTATAAGTCTATTGTCCCCTACTATATTGCAGAAATCTATTATTTCATGGGCGCAAGGGAAAATGCACTTAAGTATGCCGACACCCTTATTACCCGCACAGATAAGTCGTTTTACGATAATGAACTACACTTACTTGCTGCGCAATGCTTGTTCGAAACGCAACATTATACCGAGGCCAGACCCTATTTTGACTATTATTACAGCCATGCCGATAAAATAAGGAAACAAGACCTTTACGAAATTGCCTATTGCGATTACAAAACCAATGAATGGAAGAATGCAATAGAAAAATTTAAGATGCTAAGTAATGCCCACGATTCATTGGGGCAAACATCAATGTATCTGCTAGGTGACTGCTATCTGAAAACAGGCGACAAGGCCAGTGCACGCTCGGCATTTAGTATATGTGCCGAGATGACCTTTAATGAGGCCCAACAAGAAGCATCTATGGCACTTTATGCCAAAACCAGCTACGAAACAGGTAATAACGATGATGCATTAAGGGCATTCTATGGTTTAATTAAGACTTTCCCTCATACTCATTTTAAGGACGAAGCCAATACCCTTATTTCTGATCTATTGCTGAAAACCAACAAATTTGAGGATGCCTTAAAACACCTCAATGAAGTAAAGAAAAAGGATGATAATTATAAACTTGTATATCAAAAGGCCACATTTTGCTATGCTGTACAGAAATACAGAGATGGTGATTTAGCATCAGCAGCAAAATATTTTAATAGCTCAAGCCAAAATCCGGTAAATCCTGACTATGAAGCCGCAGCCCTTTTCTGGAAAGGAGAAATTGCCTATCATCAACATCAATACACTGAGGTGATTACCTATACCCAGGATTATCTGAATAAAAAAGGCAAAAATAAGGCTGTGGAAAACATTAGTCCGCTGGCAACTTTACAACATGCTTACCTCAACATGGGCTATGCGGCTATGGAAATGCAGAATTTCGCTGCAGCCCAAAGCTATTTCAACCATGCTCAGCAGGAAGGTGGCAATGATAAATTCTCTGGTGAAATAGCCCAATTGAAGGAAGCAGACGCGGTTTTTATGCAGAAAAATTATTCGCGTGCCATCGTTCTTTACGATAAAATAATTGTTGCCGATAGTGTAAATGCAGATTATGCCCGCTATCAAAAAAGTATCCTTTTAGGCTTACTGGGCAAAAATAATGAGAAAGTTACTGTACTTAAATCACTTGTATTTGCAGTACCACCATCGGCCTATGCCAATTATGCACGTTACGAACTGGCCATCACCTCTATTGAATCTGATAAGTATAATGATGCACTTAGCTACCTTAGATTTTTAACCGACTCCATAACAGATAAGAGTTTTGCACCTAAATCGTGGATGAAGACAGGTTTTATTTATCAGCAGCAGAATGACAATGTAATGGCTATCGAATCTTATAAGCATATAGTCATAGATTATCCCGGCTCAGAAGATAGGCTACCTGCACTCGATGCATTGAAAAGCCTATATATTCAGAGCAACCAACCCGCAGCTTATACCCAAATGCTAAAGGAAAACAACCTTCCATCAGCAGATAGCAGTTCTGTTGATTCAACCTACTATGCAGCGGCTGAAACACAGTTTGCCGGGGGTAAATACGGTGATGCCCGCTATGCTTTTACCAATTACCTGGACCAATATCCTCATGGCATTTTCTCTGTAAAGGCCCATTATTACCGAGCAGAATGCGCCTTACAACTAAAAAAATATAAAGAAGCCCGTGATGATTATGATTATGCCCTTGCAGGCCCCTGGAATGAATTTGTAGAAAATAGTTCGCGCCGGGCGGCCAAACTTGCTTTTGATGAAAAAGACTATGCTGCAGCTTATAATTATTACCTGCGCCTGAGGAATAATACCAATAGCAACCAACTTACCGAACTCGCCTGGGCCGGATTAATGAAGAGTGGATACAATTCAGGCAAGTTTACAGAGGCTGGCAGGTACTCCGATTCCTTATTGTGTATGTCTGGCCCATCCGTGGAAACTATTGGTGATGCACTGTATTATAAAGCAAAAACCCTGCAACAGGCCGATAGTGCTGATGCTGCTATAAAAATGTACAAACAACTAGCCAATAATCGTAATGATGAAATTGGCGCAGAATCAAGGTACCAAATAGCGCAATTGCTCTATACCCAGAATAAGTTGAAAGAATCGGAAGATGCTGCTAACGAAACTATTCATCTCTCATCAGGCTACGAAACTTGGGTAGGTAAGTCCTACATATTGTTGGCTGATGTGCTTGTAAAAGAGAAAGATTACTTTAATGCCAAAGCATTATTACAGAGTATAGTGAAACGAACTAAAATAGCCGAACTAAAACAGGAAGCTAATAACAGGCTCAACGAAGTAAAAAAACTGGAGAAAACCCAGAGTAAACTAAAAGAAGAATAAAATCAGGGCATATAATCAGGTTTCTGAAATACTAAATTTGAAATTACCAGACATGCACATCAAACATCAACTAACCATCTTGTTTCTGTCAGTTGCCACTTGCGCAACAGCTCAGCGAACTGTGCCTTCTGATACCACTATTAAGAGTACTACCATAGAAATAATACAATCTTATAAACCCCAGGTAAAACAGGCCCCAAAGCCCGAATGGATGCCTGCATTGCCCCCCGCCGATACTTCCCGTCCTGTAATTAATTACGATGTACCTCAGCAATCATTGTTTTATACCTACAGCTCACTCCCCCTGCGCCCCCTGGCACTAGGAAGGGATACCCTTTTATTACCATTCAAAAATTACCTGAAATTAGGTGGTGGTAATTTATCTACCTTATTTCTCGATGCCGGCATAGGAAGTATTAGAGGCAAGGATTATGAAACAGGACTACACCTGCACCATATTTCTCAAAATGGCACCATAAAAGACCAGCAATCATCCCTCAGCGGACTTGAAGCTTATGCTGGCTTACATAAAGAAAAAAATGACTTCCATTTGTTACTAACCGGTGGCAGAAACCAATATAGCTACTATGGCGGAGATCCTATTTTCTTATATAGGGGAGATACAGTAAAACAGGTTTACACATCTGTGAAGCTGATGCTGGATATGGCTAACCGAAAGGATACTAACACAAAGCTTACCTATCATCCATCTATATTGGCATCCTACTACAATGCTAAATATAGTACCAATGAGTTGACACTTGGTTTCAATGCACCATTTGCCTATTCACCCGACTCTACTTTCGATTGGTTGGTGGGCTTAGATGGGGTTATTACTAACTACAAAACCGGTGATTTAAGTATATCAAACAACTTTATTGAAATAAAACCCGGAATTGCTATACACGATGGTGCTATTGCGGGTCATGTACTGGCTGGTTTCGCCCTAGGCAAGGGAAATAACAAGTATATACTGCCCGATATCCTGGCTACATATTACCATGCCCCCACAGGGTTGCATTTCAGTGCAGGTTGGCAAGCTGGTGTCAGGCAGAATAGCTTTGAGCAATTAAGCACCATAAATCCTTACATATACAATTTGGATAGTAGTCTCAAACAAACCCGTAGAGATGAAGTTTTCGGGCAGGTGCAGGGCAAGTATGGAGACCACCTTAGCTTCTCTGCAAGGGCATCATGGAATGCTTATATTGATATGCCTACCTACCTCAATGATGGTTTTTTTTATAAACAGTTCCTCGTTTACTATCAGAACCTTAACTCAATGGGTATCTCTGCATCAATCAGGTATGCCGAGTCTAATATATGGTCGGCAGGTATTAGCTGCAATATTTATGGTTATTATGGCAGTTCAAATGTTAAAGTATATGCCTGGCAGATACCCGATAAGCAATTGAAAGGTGATATTATCTATAGCCCTTCAAATAAATTATCCATGTCGGCATATATTTCCCTACTGGGAGGCTTATATGCCAACAATGCCGCCGGCCAGCCACTTAGCATTGATATGAATACCGACCTTGGCGGCAATATTGAATACCTGTTAATCCCAAGGTTATCCATATTTTTGCAGGTGAATAATATACTTAACCAGAAATATCAGCGCTGGTATGGTTATGAAGCCTATGGTACTAATATTTATGGTGGCCTGAGGTTGAAATTTTAAATAAATAATGTACTTTTCAGGATTATTATTACTATGGACATAGCGAAATATATCGGGCTGTTTTTATTAAAAAATCACTTTTGTTACGTACACGGACTTGGCAATATGGAATTGCACAAAAGCCCTGCTACCTACGATAGTAAAGTTCTACAGGCACCCTCCTACCATGTAAAGGTGACACCCGGCGGTTCTATTGATGATAATCTGGCCAATTTCATTGCAGTAAATGAGCAAATAAGCATTTCTAAAGCAGCTAATGCGCTTAGGGAGTTCAGCATACAGGCTCGCAAGGATATGGCATCTGGCAAGGAAGTTGTTATACCGAATATTGGTAAATTCAGCGAAGAGAATGGCAAAATATCATTTCTTACAGATGCGAATTTCCAATACACACCTGCTGGTATCCCTACTATTAAGAATAGCAAGCAGTTGGAAGAGCAAAATTCAAAACCTGCACATTCACCTTCTTTCCCTCCTCCACAAAAAGCCGACTCTATCAACTGGAGTATGATAATATTGATACTGGTATTATTAATTATCGTTGGCGGCGGTGGATATGGCATTTACTATTACATGTATCGTACCCGCACTGCTACAGCTACTGTGGTAATACCTGTAAAAGACACAGTGAAACCGGCTCCTGTTGTGGTACCTACTGTTACACCCGTAGTTGACACCATACATAAAGACACTATGGCGGTGCCTCCTACATCCATTGACCCTGCTAAGGACCCAACAGCAAGGCCCGCAGCAACTATGGTTGACTCACTTACCCCCAAAGACCATAAAATGATTATTGGCGACTACCCTACCAGGGCAAGAGCCGAATTAAGGGTAAAGAATCTGAGAGCTAATGGCAATAAGGTGGATATCATTGACAAAGACTCAACAAACTATCTGGTTTATACTACCATTAGTTGTCGTCCAAACCAAATTAGGCATATTCAGGATTCACTAAGAATATTATTTGGCTTTAAGGGTGTTTATATCTATAGATAGTAGTCTTTAGATTTTAAAGTAATAGATTTGGCGCCCTAACAATTCTTTTATTTGGTTATTGACCCAGTGTTTAGGAATTTTACACCTGCATGATTGGACTAGTTTTTAAATCTACAGGGAGCTGGTATTCGGTTCAGGATAAGGACGGAAATTTTTGGGATGCCCGTATTAAGGGAAAACTAAAAACTGATACCGAGATTTCATCTACAAACCCTGTAGCAGTTGGTGATAAAGTGATTTTTGAGGTAGAGGATGAGCATGTAAAAACAGCCGTTATAAGCGGGATAAAAGACAGGCACAATTATATTGTACGCGTCTCGCCCCACAACAAAAATCAGAAACACATTATTGCGTCTAATATCGACCTTGCATTATTAGTTACTTCCATTGCCGACCCACGTACCTCTACCGGATTTATTGACCGTTTTTTATTGACTGCAGAGGCTTACCATGTTCCGGCTATTATTGTTGTCAACAAAATAGACCTCGTAAAGAATAAACAAACCGATGTACTGGAACTATGGAAACATATTTATGGTCTTGCCGGTTATGAACTTTTTCCCGTTACCGGAACTGATATCGCTACTCTGGCAAGTCTTGAAAATAAAATAAGGAACAAGACTACTCTATTCAGTGGCCATTCAGGAGTAGGTAAGAGCACTCTGATTAACCAAATGATACCGGGCATTGGCCAAAAAACCAAGGTAGTATCCGGATGGAGTGGCAAAGGTCAGCATACCACCACATTTGCTGAAATGTTTTTACTACCTGATGGCGGGAAAATCATTGACACACCTGGTGTAAAAGAATTTGGTCTCATAGATTTCGAAAAGGAGGAGCTATCGCAATACTTCCCTGAGATGAAGGAGGAGCTCAAAAAATGCAAGTTTAATAATTGCCTTCATATGAATGAACCGGGGTGCGCTGTTAAGCCCGCCATACATGATGGCCGGATATCTGAAGAACGATACCTCAGTTATAGGGCAATACTGGATAGTATTGAAAAGAAATGGTAGTCCCTCCTTGTTCCTGATAAATTAACAGTCGGTTAGCCTGTTTTTAATATGATTACGATGTAGGTTTTTGTATCTTGCAGCCCATCAAAATGAAATCCCAAATCCTTATTTTGTAGGAGGTGGTATTATTAATTAGCACAAAACAACACCGATGATTATTTACAATGTAACACTAAAAGTGCAGACCGATGCTGTAGAGGCATGGGTAAAATGGATGAAAGAGGAGCATATGCCCGATGTTTTATCATTGGGTATATTCACCGAAAGCCGTCTTTGCCACTTGCTGGAACAGGAAGAAGAGGATGGCGTTACCTTTGCTGCTCAATATTTCTGTAATACCTACACTGATTATCAGTCTTATATTGATAATCACTCAAATGCTATGCGCGAAAAGGGTTTGAAAGCATTTGCAGGTAAATTCGTTGCTTTTAGAACCGTGATGGAAGTAATTTAATACTGACAAGAAAAGGTTGCAAACTACCTCTCTTACAGCAATAAATAACCACTCCTAACAAAAGCGACAGGACTCAAGCATTCATTATATATTAGTTACTAATTTGCAGTATTTAGCTCAAAAAAAAATATTACTACTATTTGCAACTGTAATAAAGGTGAGTATATTTGTCCTAGTGAGTATGTGAAAATTCTCACAAAAATATTATTTCACAAAAAAAATAAACAATTATGAACAAAGCAGAATTGATTGACCAGGTTTCTAAGGATGCAGGTATTACGAAAGTACAAGCTAACGCAGCACTTGATTCCTTTACCAATGCTGTAGTTACTACCCTTAAAAAGGGTGATAGGGTAACATTGGTTGGCTTCGGTACTTTTTCCGTTTCGGAACGTGCAGCACGCAATGGCCGTAATCCGCAAACAGGTGTAGTTATCAAAATCAAGGCAAGAAAAGTACCAAAATTTAAAGCAGGCAAAGATTTTGCTGCTAAAATTGGTTCCAAAAAATAATCTTAATACCTGTTAAACTTTGTTCATAATAAGCGGCACATAAATCTTAGCAAAATATCGAAATAAACATTTATTCATCATTCATTATTGGTAAGCAAATATTTATTGATAAAAAGCATCAAAACGCAAGTTTTTGGTGCTTTTCATACTCTTAGGGGTGACTCGATAATTGTTTTTGAATCAAAAAGACACATCTATTTTATAACCCAAAATAAACTAGAGGCAAGAACTTGAAAGTTCCTTGCTTTTTTTTATTTTTGCAATTAAA
>CAIWHI010000020.1 GCA_903912435.1 uncultured Bacteroidota bacterium
CGGATGATGGCTGTAATCCTGCTGCTTTCATCAGCTGCAAGGCTATAAGCAAATTCCTTACCCTTTTTAAAAACCGTGCCATCAAGGTTCTGCTCTACAATTTTGGCTACTACTGTATCATCGCAATGCAGATTAATCTTATTAATGATATAGTTGGTACCGGCATTTATCTTGTAATAAACAAAAGCTTTCTTTTTTCTATAAATAACCGTATCCGTAACCTTAGTATTCAGGAAACCCTGGTGGAAAAGATAACTCCTCATGTTATCCAACGAGCGTTGCATGATCGACGAATCGTATATAACCGGCCTTTCGCAAGATTTAGGAAAAAGTGAATCAGAGAGTATATGAACCTTATTGTAACGCTTATTATATAGAGACAACTTTACCGGAATCACTTTAAAAAAATAACTATTAGGCTTTTGGGCGGTAATTTTATAAAGGTTATCAATTAGTTCACCTTTGTTCGACATATAATGATCGCCCTTTAGCGATATACTTGTTTTGCGGAGCAGGTGCTGGTTTGCACCCACATGCATAGTATAATTACACCCCTGTGTACCTAATAATACCACTGGAATTAGCGCAGATATTAACCAATTTACAATGTCAGATAATCTTTTACTCATGTATTACGCAACTACATTTAGTATATTTTTGCAGGTATGCTCTCTAAGGCACAAAATAAATACATTCGGTCGTTAACTCACCATAAATTCCGCAATGAATACAATGTATTTATTGCTGCCGGCGAAAAGCTGGCCTATGAATGGCTTAATAGTAAGGCCAACATCAAATGGATAGTAGCCAATGACCTTTGGCATGAAGCTAACCGCAATTACTTTGCCAAACATCCCGAAGCCGAGATAATAATTGTTAAAGATTCTGAACTGGAGGCGATTTCCCCATTACAGACCGCAAATAATGTGCTATTGGTGGTGAATAAACCAAAACAAGTGCAAATACCCATTATTAACAATTGGTACCTGGCACTTGATGACATACAAGACCCCGGCAATATGGGAACTATGATACGCATTGCCGATTGGTTTGGCATACCCAATATTATCTGTTCACCAGGCTGTGTAGATATCTACAACCCCAAAGTGGTGCAAAGTGCCATGGGTGGCCACCTTAGAGTGAATATTTACGAAACAGACCTTGCTGACTTTCTTAATAAGGTATCTGTTCCTATCTTGGCGGCAACCCTAAATGGAGAAAATGTTTATGGTATATCCAGGCTAGAATCGGGGGTGTTAATAATAGGCAATGAATCTAACGGGGTTTCAGGAAAAGTAATATCTTTGGCTACAAGGCAGGTAATGATACCCCGTAAAGGTGGTGCAGAATCTCTGAATGCAGGTGTATCAGCAGGGATATTGTGTGCGCTGTTACTGCCATGTTAAAATAAAGATAGATGAGGTAACTCAATTAAATTTGGGAACCTTTTTATAGTCCAATTTACAAATAAAAGAAAGTTATGAAAAAGCTGTTTCTTGTTTCATTCATTATCACCATCTGTTCGCTACAATCTTTTGCCCAATCAATGCTTAGGGTGCGTATGGCCGATAACTCAAGGATAAATATATCAGTAGATGGCAGGTATTTTGGCAAAACAGGTACTTCCATCACTGTGGGTGAATTGCCTTATGGCGACCATCATTTAAGGATTTTCCAGTATATACAAAACCGCAGAGGTCGTATGTTCGAGGAGCCTATTTTCACGGGTATGGTAAGAACCTATCATGGAATGGTGACCCTATTTATTTTTGATAAATATTCTGGCCAAACTGATATTAACGAGCAGGAAATAAGTGCCTTCACCTTTAACCACCCACCAAACGGTGATTTAAACAGGAATAAAGACCAATACAATCCATCCCATGGCACACCAAGGGTATCTGAACAGCAGAACAACTATCAGGATAATGTACAGGCTCAAAATAATACAGCCCCATCAAAACCTTATGTTTCTCCCGACCGTGTAGGTAGTGTTACAGAGGAAAAACTGAAGGATTTAAAAACTAAGGTTGCCGACAAGAAAACTGATATAGAAAAAATGACCCTACTGAAAGACGCACTCAAAAATGATAAAATAACAGTATCCAACATAACAGAAATGTTCGACTGGTTTATATTCGAAAGTTCAAGAGCGGACTTCGCAAAATGGGCCTATACTAATACTGTAGATAAGGATTATTTCGAAGAACTGGAAAGTAAACTATCGTACAAAGCATATGTGGAGGATTTGGATAAGTTCATAAAGGATAATAAGTAAAACATAAACGCTAATATATAATTGATAAACCCGCTGGATTTCCGGCGGGTTTTGTTTTTTGTTGGGGGAGATAATGAATTTTTGAAATAGTTTAAGTCTACCGACCGGTAGGCTGACTAATTTCCTGATTCTATATTTAAAATAATTATTGAGGTTCAGATTTAACAACTTTGATAATTTGTCAAATCTTATTCATTGCCC
>CAIWHI010000021.1 GCA_903912435.1 uncultured Bacteroidota bacterium
ATCATCACAATCATCATTATCTTTCTCATTTCAAATCCATTTATTTGTGAGTTATTTCACTTATCAAAGGTGGCACAATAGCCTTCCGTTTTATTACATTACTATAGCTAAGAGTTGCATGATTAACTGTTTTAGGAGTTCCCAGAATAAAAAAAGCACTTCCCGTTATAAGAAGTGCTGCAATTTTAATAGTGGGTATTTTATAGATTAACCAACATCCCTAGGCTTTCAATTTGCCCATATCCTTATCGAAAGTATATAGTTCCTCACCTGGTACTTTAGCACCACCTGTGATTTTTAAAGAATTTTGAATATTCATTACGAGGGTCTCTTCTTCTACCTGCTCCTTTACAAACCATTGCATAAAATTGAAGGTAGCCCAATCTTCCTCTTCCAATGCCATTTTTACGACTTTGGCAATTGACTTTGTATTATTTGCCTCATGCTCGAAAATCGATTGAAAACAGGCATTCAAACCATCGGGATTTTCGGGTGGGGCACCAATAGCGGTGATAGTTGCTGCTGAGCCACAGCTTAGAATATAATCCATCACCTTGGTCATATGCGTCCTCTCCTCTAGTGAATGGGCAAAAAGAAAATGCGCAACTCCGCTGAGGCCAATATTTTCGGCCCATGCGCCATAAGATAAATACAATTGGGGCAGCATATGCTTCTTGTAGAATCTGTGCATTTAAGGCAGCAGTAATCGTTTTTGAAAGCCTGTTATTGATCATTTTAGTCATGTTTTAATTTATTAGAATGCTTTGTTGATTATTGAGTATTGATTGTTTTGTAATTCTTCTAACTGATGTTGTACAGCTTTCAACATTTTCACAGGACCATGTACATAGTATTTCTCCCTATACCCATCTATACTTGCAATTACAAATTCCCTGGCTATATTCTCATAATTATATTCAGGGTAATCCACAACAGATAAGATATTAATATCCTTATCCTTCAGTACTTGCCTGAACCCTACTTCGTAATTAATATTAGTCTGCGTATTACTCAGGAAAATAAAAAGATTAGTACCAGACATATTAAAGGTTTTAAAAACTGATGATTGCAATTGGAGAATACCTAGGCATGCGCCCTATTCATATAATTTTTGAAATGCGCCTTCACAAATGCATGTTGCTGGTTTTCAGTCAGCTTATCAGAATGGGCTACTTCAATCTTAATTTTGGAATACAGATGGCTCTTGGTCAATAGGTTAAATAGTTCTTCTTTTGCCTCTGTTGGGCCAAAAAGCAATACATGTTCATATTTCAATATTATCTCACCAAGGGCTTTATAATAAGAGGCTTGTTCATGTTGCTCCTTGTTATGCATTAGGCTTTCGCTCTTGCTCAAGGTTTCTTCTTTTTCTACATGAGAAAACTTATCATGAACTGTCATAGTTTCTACCGGGTCATTTGTGTATTCCATTAGGTGGGCATTCATATGGTCCATATAAATTGCCAAATTTTTCAGATTGTTCATTGGGAATAAATTTGATGGTTAAATATTAATATTTTATCCTGTTGTGTGACAATAAGCTCAATTCATTACCTGCTTAGGTGCTGTAGTCTTTATTGTCTTTTCACTCATCGGGTATACCGGATAAGCCTGTGGTTTATCATCAAAATAATGAGCTGACTCATCAAAGCGGTTATCCATTTTAATAATTACCGCTATCATATCGTTATATAACTCCTTTATCGTTTTCATATTAAGCTCATTTTATTTTTTATGGAATGAATTGTTTGCCACACTTTAGAGTTGTGATCTGGGGAAATTCGTTACTTGTAGCTATTCAAATTGATAATTATATTTCTCAACCAGTATCTAAGTTGAACCAAAAAACTAATCATTAATGGTATGCAACTTAGCATCGCCTATTTGGTGCTCAATGGCAAGATTAGTAAAACCGATAGCCTTAATCGTACTTTGGGCTGCTTTTTCATGATAACCCTCTTCATGGTATTTTGCTGCATCCAGGTGATGCATTGCTGCCTCCTGGTGATTTTGGGCTGCTGATTTATGGGTTTCAATATTCCTTTTATTGGCTTCAGAAGCCGTAGGATGATTAATTAACCTGGTGTTTTCAGTATTGTTCAAAAGGCTGCTCATTGAGATAAATTTTACCGTGAAGTAATTTTCACATAGCAAAAGTAGAAAGTGGAGCATGGTAAAGCGTTACACAACAAATTGGAAAATTTGCAAATTTCACAGGTTGTGAATGAAGTAGTTACTAATGGTTTTGCTATTTTTTCTCCACCAATCATTTAATTAAAACAGGCGCATCCATCGTTACCTGGATGCGCCTGTTTGGCCTTAAAAATCACACAATTTTTCTAGCTAGCCATAGCATGGTGCTTAGCTATTTCTTTCTGGTGCTCAGCAGCAATTTCATGATGACCAAG
>CAIWHI010000022.1 GCA_903912435.1 uncultured Bacteroidota bacterium
GGTCCGGCAGGTTTCTCTACAACAATACAAAATCCTACACTGACACCATTTGTTGATTCAAATACCGGAACTTATAAGGTAATTGGTGTTACACAATATGGTTGTGTGGATTCTAATACTATTTTGGCAACGTTGATGGATCCTCCACCAGCACCAATTATTACAGATCGTAACTATTGTCAATTCCAGGCATTTGTACCATTTGTTGTATCTGCTGTAGGTACTGTTTATTGGTGGCCGGGCGCTACAGGTGGCGTAAGCACAACAACAGCACCTACTGTAAATACCGCAATACCAGGTTTATACAGGGTATGGGCTAGTCAGATAGTTGGTCATTGTGAAAGTGCACGCGGCACTGATTCTGTAAGAGTAACTACCAAGCCACCGGCTCCGGTTGTAACTGGATTAGAGCAATATTGTCAGTTTATTGGCCCATTAGATACTTTGGTGGTACATACAACAGTTTCAGGTATACCTTTATGGTACACTGCGCCAACAGGTGGATCACCGTCTTATACCAACTTATGGCCAAATCTGAATGTTGCAGGAACTTATACTTTCTATGTTGCACAGGTTGACTCAGGTTGCTACAGTGACAGGACTACTGTTACAGAAATTATTCATCCTAAGCCAGCACCACCAACTGTTACTCCATATGCAATATGCCAGTTCAAAACTGATGGTCCATTAACATGCGTATTGTCAAATGCTACTGACTTTGCTACTTGGTTTGGTAATGGTATACCAGTAACAGGTACTACAGTATATCCTACACCACAAACTGATACAGTAAAGAGGGATACATTCTATGTAAATGAAACTTCAATATTCGGTTGTGTAAGTGATAAGGCAATGGATGTTATTAGGGTTAAGGCTCAGCCACCTGCACCTTTTACACATGATACTGCTTATTGCCAGTTCTCTACAGCTTCACCGTTATATATAGGAGCTGATAGTCTTGCAAATTCTACACTTAACTGGTATCTTGATGGTACATTGTTACCTCCAACACCTACACCATCTACTACCAACGTAGGTAATACTACATGGTATGTAAGCCAAACAATAGAAGGTTGTGAGGGTGATAGTACTGCATTGACAGTAACTATTGTATTGCAACCATCATTTACCATCAGGGCCAGCAGTCCATGGGTTTGTCAGTACGATTCTCTTACACTTGAGTATGTAGGTGCTCCATTAGCTGATGCTGCTTATCATTGGTACTTCCCTTACGGTGATTCACTTGCAGATGGTGGTACACTTAGTGACCCTACTACACATGTTAAGTTTGATAACGCTAGTGACAGTACTTATGTAGTGTTGTTTGCTAGTGATGATTTTGGAAAATGCTTCGCATTTGATACAATTAGGATTAGAGTGGTTCCTCATCCTGTAGCTGTATCTTATACTAAGCAGGATGTATGCCAGGGCGATACTACTTCACTGGCTATCACTTCAAAGACTGATAACGCTTACAATTATATTTGGTCGGTGAATAGTACTGCACCTTATACAAGCACACCATTGTTCAACTCTTCATCGGTTATAGTAATTGCTGCCAATTCAAATACCGGCGGACCTTACAATATCTCATGGTTAGATACCGGTATGTTTATAATCCAGTTGAATACATATACTGAAGAGGGCTGTACTTCAAAACCAACTTATGATACTGTACATGTTCACGCAATTCCGAATTCTACATTCAGGATTGAATTGATACCAAATACATTGTGTATTGAAGACAGTGTATTGTTCATCGCCAATGTTATTGACTACAATTTGAGTTATGCATGGGCTCCTGAACATTCATTCACCAATGCAAATGCACCGGAAGCATGGGATAGGGTTGAACAAAGTTCATCTGATGTTACACTTACCGTAACTGATCCGTTTGGTTGCTATTCTAAATCAGATTTAGTACTGAATCCTGGAACATGTTGCACTGTAGCTTTCCCTAATGCATTTACTCCTAATGGTGACGGTCATAATGATGTATTCAAACCATTGTACCAGGGTTTCCATAGATTCCATGAGTTTAGGATTCAGAACCGTTGGGGTCAGACCGTGTTTAATTCTGCAAACAGCGATAATAGCTGGGACGGTAATTACAATGGTGTACCTCAGGATATGGGAGTTTACTATTACTTTATCAGTTATGATTGTGGTGGTAAGACCATTGAAGAGTCTGGTGATGTTACTTTGGTAAGATAATTTTCCAATAATTTTGAAAAGGGCTATTTCTTTACGGAAATAGCCCTTTTCACTTTTTACACCACGTTAATTTATTGTTAGCTTTTAATATTATTAACTTTGGTTAGTAATTACCCAACGATTTTGTATTATTACATGTCTATAATGATAGAAATCGGTTTTTTTTCATGATTTTCGTTTTGATATTTAAAAATTGTATTAGCTTTAGTCTGGCTTTTCTAATAAATTACCATATATGAGAAAGATATTTGCAATAGTAACCCTGATTATTTTTTCTATTACTGCCAGGGCTGCATTTACACCAATTACCCATTTTGTTGGTCCGGCTGTTTATGGTAGTAGAACCATCACTGTATCTACTACTGGTGCTACTACTACCTATTTTGATCCTTGTTTGCTTACTACATTGTATTGGGCAGGTAATACAGGGCCAGGGAGCTATATTTATAACTTTAGTGCACCGGTTTATTCTATTAATGTCACTTGTGATTACTTGAACAGTGGAACATTTGGTACCGGTGAATACCTGAGTATGAAAATTAATGGGGTATTTTATTCTTTAACTCCTGCAGATATGATTTCCTACAATGTTTGTGGGCTTGCCGGAAGTGCGCTTACAAGTTATCTTTTTACAGGTTTTTTAATGGGTCCTGCAACTGCAGGTTTTGATTATAATGGTGGGATTTTTACGATCACTCTTCCTGGGTGTTCAGGTATCAATTCATGTGAGGTATACTGTAATGGTAGTATTGGCGGAGTTACCTATAAGATTGGATTTGATAGTGTAAGAGCTGGTAGTTGTGTGCATGCAATAAGTAACAATCCATGCATAGGAGATACTATTAAATTTGATATGATTGGTGATTCAACTCTTGCAACTTATTTTTGGTGGGGACCAGGAGGGTGGACCAGTACCTTGAAAAATCCACATATCTTTCCTTCAGTTTTTGCTGATTCTGGTTTGTATCATTGTGTAAGAACACAAGGTGTAGCACATGATACGGATAGTGTATTTGTACATGTTTATCCACTTCCAGTTATTGTTCTGACAAACAATGCCCCATTATGCTCAGGTCTTATTGATACTTTACGTATTTCATTAACTCCTGCCACCGCTGGTGAAACTTTTAGCTGGACGGGCCCCAATTCTTTTACATCTATACTTCAAAATCCTACAAAGAATGGCTTTAGCCCGCTCGACGTAGGTACTTATTCTGTAACAGCAATATCGGCATATGGGTGTAAGGCATCAGGAACCATTTATGCGGGCTTGGTTCCGCCCCCACCACCACCTATTATTACAGGTGATACTTCATATTGTTATGGTGATCCCTTCAGGCCTTTTTCAGTATCTGCAGTAGGTGTCGTTAGATGGTATCCTACGGCAACAAGTACTACAGGCACTACCACTGCTCCTACCGTAAATACTAGTTTGGCCGGTACCTATACCTTTTATGCAAATCAAACAATAGGTAGTTGTGAAAGTAATAAATCATCAATTACAGTAAAGGTTTATCCTCAAATAGTACCTGCATTTACTACAATTATTAACAGGGGTTGTGATAGGGATACTGTTGATTTTATAAATAATTCTACTGGTGCTACTCAATATTTATGGCATTTTGGTGATGGCACGGCTAGTAGTAGTGCTACAAATCCACATCATGTTTATCTCTCTCATGCCCTTGAATCTGTTAGTTTGGTATGTACCGGTATTAAGCCTTCCTGTTTTCAGACAGTTACATTACAAGTGGATACAAGGCATAGTGTAACCGCTGATTTTTCTATTCCAATTGATACGGTTTGTCTTGGTCAACCAATATCTATGGTCGATAATTCAAGTGCTACAGTGTATATACCAACAGGTATTGCTTCGCCTGGTGTTATTACCCAGTATCATTGGGATTTGGCAGATGGTACCACCGATGCAAGTACAAACCCTACGCATACCTATCTTGCAGCCGGATATTATACGCCTACTTTAACAGTTACAGATAGTATAGGTTGTACCTCACGAATAAAGAAAGATTTGTATGTACTTGAAGTATCCATTTCTTCTTTCCATGATACAGTATTGTGTTTGACATCACCATTATTAATGCGCAATTCTGTAACATTATACCCTAACCTTGTTCTGCCTTTTACTTACTTGTGGACTGGGTCTGCAGGCTTGTCTGATACGAGTGCAAGGGAGCCTTATTTTGATTTGATAGGGTTATATACTTATACTTTCACTGCTACACTTAATGGTTATGGATGTAGTGCTGCAACTGTTCTTACTGTAAATTCTATTAAAGGTGCACCTGTTACAAAAGTTACTGCGTCAACTACAATTGCTTATGGTAATAGTATACAGTTGAATGCTGATAATGAAGTATTCTATCATTGGATGCCTGATGATGGTAGCCTTAATGACAGGAATATCTCTAATCCTATTGCCACGCCATCTAAGACTACATTATACACGGTTTATGGTTACGACCAATTTGGTTGTTTAGATAGTTCTTATGTTACTATCTATGTGGATAGTACAATGGTAGAGGATGCACCTACAGGGTTTACCCCAAATGGTGATGGTTTAAATGATGTTTATCACTTAGTAGGTGTTAAATACAGGACCCTGGTAGATTTTAGAATTTACAACCGTTGGGGGCAACAAGTATTTTATACCACTAATTATAAAGATGGATGGGATGGCAACTATAATGGTGTTCCACAAGATGTAGGTACTTATTTCTACACCATAGTTGTGGCAAGACCGGGTGGTGAAGGTGATAATAAAGTTTATAAGGGTGAGCTGACATTGATAAGATAATTTTTTTTGATGAAAAGAGGAAGGAAGTATTGGGATTTGTGAATGTCTTCCCATTTCTTTTCTGATTTCTTCAATTGAAATAGTTTTCGCATATTAAATTCTATATTTAGAAATGAACAGGATTTTCGCAATTGTAATTGTTTGTCTACTTATTGCAGGGAATTCTTTCTCGCAATTTAGTGTATCACTTGCGGGAAGTACACTTATTACAACCGGCTGGAATATAGGAGGTTACGGCACTGCTGTAGATAGCACTGTGCGATTAACCACTGCAAGTACTAATGAAAATGGTTATGTCTATTACGATTCTGCAGTAAATCTTACCTCATGTGCCCAGTTTACAGTTGATTTTGATTATCAGATAACACGGTCAGGCAGTTCAGCTTTAGCTGATGGGATAGCATTCTTTTACATCAGCAATCCACCAGTAGGTTTTATTACAGGTGGCGGATTGGGTTTGCCTAATCCTGTTACCGGACTTGTATTTACTTTAGATACATGGGATAATGATGGTGATGGTTTGAATCCGGAAAGCGAACTGTACGGATATACAACAGCATCAACTTACAGTGAGGCAAATAGAACCCAATTGATTACAACAATACGGGGTGGTGAAACATTTATGGGTGATGGTACCTGGCACCATATTAAGCTTACCTACAATTCGGGCAATATCAATGTGTATTTTGATTATAGTGCTGTAGCGGGCATGACAGGTTTTTACCTCATTACTATTCCTGCAGGTTATTTTGGATTCAGTTCAAGTACTGGTGCTGCATTTAGTACGCAGAGTGTAAAATCTATTTATATTACAGCAACCGGGGTAGCCCCGGCGCCTACAGTTACTTCTCCGGTTACCTATTGCCAGTATGCTATTTCTGATACATTGTCAGCTACAGGTATTGGGCCTTTTCATTGGTATACTACAGATACAGGCACTATACCTTTGTCAGGAAGTCCGAGACCAAATACTTCAGTACCGGGTTCAACATGGTATTATGTAAGGCAGGGTACTAATCCCTGTATAAGCGTCCCTGATTCTATACAAGTAATTGTAAATCCTCAGCCAGTTGCACCAATAATAAGTGGTACTACTGTTTACTGCCAGGATTCAGTTTTTGTTCCATTTACTGTTAGTGGCACTACTGGTACTATTTTATGGTATACAAGTGCTACAGGAGGTGTGGGGAGCGCAACACCACCAGTAGTAAATACCACCATACCTGGTACTACCACATATTGGGCTACACAAACAGTACTAGGGTGTGAAAGTCAGCGTTCCTCTATTACCGTAACAGTACATACTGCACCATCAATGCCCACAATAACTGGTACTAGTGTCTATTGCCAGTTTTTCCCTTATATCCCTCCTACGGCTACAACTACCGGAACTGGTAGTAACATTATGTGGTATACAACCGCTACCGGCGGAGCAGGTACCACAATTGTGCCCACTGTAAATACGAATGTGGCAGGTACATATGTACTTTATGCAACCCAAATGGATTCGGGTTGCATAAGCCCAAGGGCTTCATTTACAATCACAGTAAATCCGAAACCGGTACCACCGGTTATTTCAGCTTTGCCAAGCAATTATTGTCCTGGTCAGGCTTTTGTTCCATTTACTGTTACAAGTGGTATAGGTATTCTTTGGTATAATAGTGCGAGTGGAGGGGTAGGTGTTTCTATTGCACCGGGAGTTAATACTATTGTACCTGGTACCTATACATTTTGGGCATCACAAACGGTAGCAGGTTGTGAAAGTGACCGGACCATGGTAAGAGTTACAGTTGCAGATAGCCTGTCAGCGGGATTTTCTTATCAGCTAAAATATGGCTGTAGTCAGGATACAGTTTATTTTACTAATATGTCGGGTGGTGCAAGTAATTATAACTGGCGGTTTGGCGATAATAGCCCGCAATCTTTAGATGTAAATCCTACCCACTACTATATATCGCATGGTAAAGATACTGTTACTTTAATTGCTGTAATGTCGCCATGTTTTGATAGTGTGAAACAAGTAATAGACCATACCCATTCTTTGGTAGGGCAATTTCAGGCAGATTCTACTATTATTTGCCAGGGCAGGAAAGTTTCTTTTACTGACGGATCTACTGGAATGGGAATTAATTATTATTGGAGTTTTGGTGATGGATATAATAGTGCATTAGCTAATCCTATCCATACCTATCCACATACAGGTGTTTATAAAGTTACTGAGATAGTTACTGATTTTGTGCCTTGTAGCGATACTATTTATACAACTATCTCTGTAGATAGTATAAGCCCTATACATATTGCAGTAACTGATACCGTATTGTGTAGTGGCAACTATATAACTCTTATAGGTCTTTATTCGTCAATAGGCAATACAGGTATATCCTGGAATTTAGGAAACGGAGATATAATTAAGGATGTGAATCCATTATCCTATTCTTATTTAACCACAGGTACATTTACAGTTACCGCCTCGGCTACATACCGGCAGTGTCCGGATACGAGTATAAGTCGTAGGATAACAGTAATACCCACGCCTGTTATTAATTTGGGTAATGATACCTCAATTTGTAAGGGTAGCCAGCCATTTATACTAGCAGACAATATCAATAAAAATGCACCAGGTGCCACCTGGGAATGGAATACGGGGCAGACTACATCATCAATTGTAATTACCGAACCTGGCGACTATATCGAGACTGTAAAAGTTGGAGGCTGTAGTTCTTCTTACAAAATAAGGATTGCCAACGATTGTTATGTTAATATTCCCAATGTATTTACTCCAAATGGCGATGGTCTAAATGACTTTTTCTTTCCACGCAATCTTTTATCTAGTGGCCTTACAGGTTTTAAAATGGAAATATACAATCGGTGGGGGCAAACAGTTTTTCTATCTACATCTACTGATGGAAGAGGATGGGATGGGCGTTTTAATGATGTAGATCAACCCGAAGGAGTATATGTATATTATATTGATGTTACTTTTAAGGATGGGCAACATGAGCATCATAAGGGAAACATTACCTTGTTGCGATAATGGCTGACTTCTTGTTGTGTGTGCATGATCGTTGAGAAACGATAATTAAATCTTTACACTTGATAACTTTTTCATTTGCCTTTCTGCTGCGTTACAATTCCAACAGTCTTTTGGTCTAAAATAATGTATTATTTACGAATTTTTCACCTCACCTAAAAGCAAAAATTTTTATGGCATTTGATAACCTTTCTTACATGATCCATTATAAGTGATTTTTCAAACTCAACTTTGGTTCGGTTACGTTATCATTACAATTTGTTGATTGCCAGATGGTCAACCTATAAATAATGGGAATTATTGAAATTGGTAACCAAATACCCAACTAATTAGGTTATTTTACTGTCTATTTGGGTATAAATACTTTTTCTTTAAATAGTTGCATAAGAAAAAGAACTTTTTATTAATTTTATAGTCAATTTCTTTTCGAAAATGAGGACATTTATAAAAATAGTTGTGTTGCTGTTGCTTGCAACGAATGCAAATGCCCAGTGGTTTACTGTAAACAACCTATCGGGTACTACTGCCCCTTATGGCACCAATAGTGTTACGGTTTTAGGTGCTGGTACATTTAGTACCTATCCCGGATGGTGTGGCGCTATTCCCTATTGGATTGGGAATTTTACAGGTGGGGTTGCCACACCTGGTTGGTATCATTTCACCTTTGCTACCCCTACAAAAAGTATTAAGGTATACTCTACAGCATCTGATCCTGGTGAAAGTATAGCCATCAAAATAAATGGTGTTCACTATTCCCTCACTGCTGCTAATTTAATACCATGGCCAAGTACCTGTGGTACTCCGGTTATGACCCTCGTTGGAGATTCATTGGTAAGTGTAGGAGGTAACTCATCAGCAGAACTTATTATTACTTACTGCTCTATAACAAGTGTCGAAGTTGAAACTGACGGGTTAAGCAATGGAACAGTATTTACTTTTATGTTTTCTGATTCAGGAGCTTGTTTTAATGTTACTGGTAATAATCCATGCGTGGGCGATACTATTAAGCTTGATGCTGTAGGTGATTCAACAGGTGCAACTTATTCTTGGTCGGGCCCTGGCGGATTTACCAGCACAGCACAGGCTCCTTTCATTTTTCCCGCTATAATGGCTGATTCAGGTACCTATAGGGTAATTAGAACTATTGGCATTACCCATGATACTGGATATATACACGTTACTGTTCACCCATTGCCCGTTGTAAATTTGTCCAATAATGCTCCATTATGTGCCGGTCTGTTAGATACTTTGAAACTGAGTGTAACACCCGATTCTACTGGAGAATTATTTAGTTGGACAGGTCCCGTAGGATTTACATCTACCCTTCAATTCCCTACGGTGCCGGCCTTTACGGCACTTAATGTAGGCGTTTATAGTGTGACCGCCACTACCAGATTTGGTTGCAAGGCAGGTGGTAGCATTTATGCAGGAATTGTGCCGCCGCCTCCGGCACCAACAATAACTGGAAAAACATGGTACTGTTATGGCGATGCTCCTGAAGCCTTTAGGGTTTCTGCTACCGGCTCAGTACTTTGGTACCCAACATTAACAAGTACTGTTGGTTCTTCCACCCCCCCAATAGTCAATACCGGTATTGCAGGTACTTTTACATATTATGCCGATCAGACTATTGGTAGTTGTGAGAGTCCGAAAGGATCAATTACTGTAATAGTTTATCCTAAGATCACTCCATCATTTATACCCGTATATAGAAGAGGTTGTTTTGGTGACAATGTGGATTTTATTAATAACTCAACTGGTGCTACTCAATATTTATGGCATTTCGGAGATGCATCTCCAATTTCAACACTTACCAATCCATCTCATTTCTATCAATATCAGGGTCTTGATAGTGTAAAACTGATTTGTTATGGAGTGAATCCCCTATGTATTGAAACACTTACTAAGCCAGTAGACACCCGCCATACTGTAGTAGCTGATTTTAATCCATTAGTGGATACTGTATGTTTTGGTCAGTCTATAACAATGAATAATACCTCCACTTCCACGGTTAATATCCCTGAGGGCATTAGTTCTCCTGGTGTTATTACCACTTATGCATGGAAGTTTGGTGATGGCACCACAGATGCAACTATTGCACCTACATATACCTATCCTAAGCCGGGCTATTATACTGCTACCCTAACGGTTACTGATTCAATAGGCTGTAAGAGTACTATTAGTAAGCCGATTTATGTTTTGCAGGTGGATATCAATACATTCCACGATACTATGCTATGCGTATCGCAGCCATTTTTGATGAGCAATATGGTGACATTAACTCCAAAAATTGTTTTACCATTCACCTATACATGGGGGCCTTCAACAGGTTTGAATGATACCACATTACAAAATCCTTACTTTAATGCAATAGGCTTATATGTTTACACATTTACAGCTACTGTTAATACCTATGGTTGTACTGCTTCTGATGTGATTACAATTAATTCAGTTTTAGGAGCACCTATTACCAATATTACAGCATCAGCTACTATTCCATATGGTAATAGTGTACAGTTGAATGCCGACAACCAGATATTCTATTGGTGGTTACCTAATGATGGCAGCCTCAGCGATCCAAACATCAATAATCCAGTTGCAACTCCTTCCCGTACTACGCTATATACTGTATATGGATATGATAAAAACGGTTGTTTGGATAGTGCTTATGTAACTATTTATGTAGATAGCACAATGGTTGAGAATTCGCCAACTGGATTTACACCAAACGGCGATGGTTTAAATGATGTATATCACCTTGTTGGCTTGAAATACAGAAATCTTGTTGATTTCAGGATTTATAACAGATGGGGACAACAGGTTTTCTATACCGCTAATTTCAAAGATGGCTGGGATGGTACATTTAATGGTGTTGCACAAGATGTAGGTACTTATTTTTATACAGTTATTGTAGCAAGGCCCGGTGGTGATGGTGAAAATATTGTGTATAAAGGTGAGCTTACACTGATACGATAGCTTTATTAATCTTACTAATATAAGTAATAAGCCTCCGAATTTTCGGGGGCTTATTACTTATATTATCATTCATTATATCAAATGCTGGCTTTATTTAATCTTCATTCCAATAACAGATATAGCATCAGGTTATTATATAAAAACCATTTACCCAAAAAGAAAGGGCACCTATATAATAGATGCCCTTGCAAGATTTGTATTAATTAATTGATTATTCTGGTAAGCTGCCGAATACTATAAGGCTATGTTGGCCTGCAGTATGAAGGTCGCGCCAAACACGGTTGATTTCGGCTGACTTATCAATAGAACCTAAACCGCAATACGGATAAAGTGCATCAGCACACTCAGCCGCCTTGCGGGCTAATTCATAAGAAGCTGCACTTACTTTATACAATATTGCTGGCTTTATTTTCTGAAAATTAATGCATCCTTGCCATGAAATATCAGCAGCATAGTACAGTTTGGTACGTGCATCTTCTAATTTCTCTGTCCATTTTTCGAAATATTCAGAAATAGTACGATCAGTAGAAAGTGGTTGGCCATTTTTGCCCTTTGTTGTAGTAAGATAAGCTTCTACCAGGTCTACAAAATGATATGCCATGCCAGATATACTTGCGGCAAATATTGCTTCTTGTAATTGCTGTTGTGGGAATTTGTAGATAGGGGCATCAACTTTTGGTTCTGCATTAATTACATACGACCTGTTTGCTGCTACTTCAAGTGCTTTTACCTCAAAGCTATTGCATGATGTTGCAGACAAACCAAGTGCATTCCATGTAGCATTTACTGTAACATCTTCTTTCATGAATATGAATGATAATACATTACCATTACCTGATTCATTTTTCACAGCTTCACCATTTACGGTTTCTACACAGTTGCCAATAAAGGCCGTAGCGTCATTTGTGCCGGTAGCGTAATTCCATTTGCCTGATACTATATAATCATCACCCTTTTTCTCAGCAGTACCGCTTCCTTCTCCGTAGGTAATACCTACTTTAGCATCGCTTAAGATGCCTTTTGCAACATCTGCATCAATGAATGCAGTTTGCCAGCCCGCCACAGCACATTGTGCTATAGCCCAGCCCGCACTGCCATCGGCCCATGAAATACCTTCTGTTAGTCTCACAGCAGCAGGAAGTGCCATCTGTAATCCTTCCATAGAAGATGGGGCAAGCATTTTGAACCATTGTTGTTCAGTAATCAAATTCAGTTGTGTCTTACTAAATCTGCCGTCTTTTTCGGCTTTAGCTGCTGAATCGCGAATAATGTCTGTTACTTTTTGTTTCAGTACAGAAGATGGATGTGATGAATTATTCATTTTTAATTAAAATATATGTTAATAATAGAAAGCTAATTAGAGCATTCTTTTGATAATAAAGATTGCCAGTTATTAATTATTTTCATGTGGATCATTGAGTTATATAACATAGCGATAGTAATTATTTACTATAACAATGATACTAAATAAATGTTTTCAGGCTGGAGAGTAATTTCTATGGAGAAAGGTGGGTAATTAAATTTTGTAAGGTAATGCAAATATACATAAATAGAAATTCAAAAATGCAAATTTTATTAGTAAAAAATCCGATTGTTTGTATGTTACCATAATATAAACCTATTAAGATGGCTATTTTAATCTCGGAAATGGGTTTTATGTTAATGGTATTGATGAATGTATTAGATAATGCTCTCTTAAAAAGGTTTAATCTTAGTTTCATTTTGTTGAAAAACAAGCAAGAACGAATGTATGCATATTACAATGTCAAAAACTGTTGAAATACTATTGTTAGTAAGGTTATTATATTGCTGTTGCATATGAAAATACCGTTTGTGTATTTGCCTAATCAATAGACCACTACTATTAAATGATATTTGCAAATATCATTTAGATGCATTTTTAAAGATAGAAAATGCTTTAACATGACTAATTTTCTTTTACATATCGCTTCCTTACGAATGTTGATTAAATAAAGTATACCAGAGAGTGAAGTTATTTTTCTTTTATGCAAGGTGCAATCCCGAAAGCTATCGCGACGCGAGGAGCGACCTACTTAAGGAGCTTTGCAACCTGGCAGAAAAGAGACAATCCAAATTGTGGACTTTATTTAATTATCATTCCTTAAGGATCATTTTGTAAAAACTTAATAAGGTTTTGGTTCTTTCCTTAATCATCATCCCTAATCGTAAATGTTCGATTGTCAAATTTTTGTAAGTTTTGCAAAAGTGTTTATATTTGCAATAAATAAATTGAAAATCAAAAAGAAAAAAAATGAAAAAGAAAATTTTACTTTTTACTGCTATTGCAGGCATGGGTTATGTAATTTTTACTAGTGCCACATCCGGACCGGCAAGGTCTGGTTATGATTGCACGGGTGCAGAAACAGCATGCACAGGTTCTTATGCTAATCCTTCAGGTTGTGCCGCAGCTGCTGGTTGTCATGGTTCTGCTGCAACTAGCACTATTACTGCAACTATTGAGCTTGATTCTGCTGGTGTTGCAAAAACACAGTACAAACCAGGTGTTACTTATACTGTGAAAATCACAGGTAACAATGGCTCTTCTACTACGTTTACTAAGTATGGCTTTCAGTTGACATCTATTAAGGGTGCTGCATCTGCAGCTACTGTTAGCAATGCAGGTACATGGTCTACTACGGTTCCTACCGGTACACACTTACAGGCTCCTGGCACTTATACTTTAATTACTATTGCTGAGCATAGTGCGCCAATTACAATGAGTGGTACAAGCTTTAGCCAGTCTTTCACATGGACTGCCCCTGCTACCGGAACGGGTACTATCTCTTTCTGGGGTGCAGCAAACTTCGTAAATAACGATGGTAGGGCAAATGCTCCTGACTTCTGGAATACAGGAAGCCTGGTAGTTACCGAAATGCCAGCTTCTACTACTTCAATAGCATCAACAGCAACTGGTAGCTTCAAGGCCTTCCCTAATCCGGTTAACAATACACTTAACCTTGAGTTTGGTAATACAGAAGCTGGTGCTTATTCTGTAAACGTATTTGATATGAGTGGTAAATGCATCAGCAACCAAAATATTGATGCAACTTCTGCTAATTATGTTACCAGCTTGAACACTTCAAACTGGACTGCAGGTATTTATAATGTAGTACTTGAGAATAACGGTACTCGTACTGTTACCTCTGTAGTTAAGAACTAGTGTTTCTTAATAATAATTTATCAAAACCCCGGCTTATGTCGGGGTTTTTTTTGTGATGTGGAATTTGATAATTATGTTAGCTTAAAATGTTAAGGCAAGCACCGCATATATCAGCATCACACCATCAGCCAGTGCATTATAAGCCCTGTCTGAAGTATGGTTTTTAAGATAGCTGATTACCAGCCAGGTAATAATAGCAGTAGCAAGCCCGGCTATAAGCCTTCCCTGATAATGGTATCGGGTATATTGAATAAGGCATACAAGTACAAAAAATGTTAGTGCCACATTGATCACTTGGTAACTATACCTCAAGCCTAATCTACCTGGTAAGGTGCGTATATTATTGCCAATATCAGTTTTAATATCCCTTATATCGAAAACAATGCAAAGTGTGAATATAAACAGCAGTCTTTCAGAAATGTCAAAAGGGAAGTTTAATGGGTTGTTGTTATGGTAAATAATAGGCAGGATACAAGTAACCATTGTCCATACCATAGTAAGCACAAAAATCTTGAGCCATCCAAAATCTCTCAACCTGCGCTTGCCTTTGAGAGGGAGTAGGGGTAGGTAATAAGCAAATGAAATTGCACCCAATACTGCCATAAGTTTTATTACTACAGCCGGCAATGAATAGCTACTTGAAATTACAGATATAAGACCTATGGTAAAGAACAGTAGATACCACCCAAAGTGTTTCCTCGATTTCCTTATTTTGCCATAAGGCTTGGGTATAAGCCGTGGTGTATTGTAAACCAGAAGTGTGCCACCAAATATCAACAGGTGAAGCCAACTTACTGGTAATATTTGCCCTGTTATTCCATTATAATGAAAAATAAGTTTTTCAGTGGCCATACATAAACCTGTGGCGCATGTAGCGGTAAGCAGGCTGGTATAGAGTATCCAGTCAAAAAAAACTATCAGGTACCTCACACTACAAAATTAACCAATAATAGATTACTCTATCCTTTGGTTGCATAGTAATTATTGATTTGGAAACTATTCCATTTCGGCAAGGTTTTTTATTTTTTCCATTGCCTTTGGCCACATTTCTTCAAACCATTTTACGTAATCATCGGCAATATCTATTGTTGTGGTCAATTCGCAATTCCCATTGCCCGTTACCAAAGTATAATCCTCCAGCGCCCCTGCCCATTGTTTTGCCTGGGGGCTTTCCAGATCTTCAACCCCGTCTTTTATCTCGCCCAAATGCTCAAATAGCATATATTCATTGGGTTTGTGTTCCACAATGCGGGAAACCATGCCGCTAGCCTCAGCACCCAGAAAATGTACCTTGCTACCCTTTTTCCAGTCGGTAACAGCATGTGAACCCGGGTCAAAAACTGATGTCCATTGTGGGTAGTTAGTCGCACTCCACAATACATCCCATATTTTTTCAGCAGTGGCATTTATTATTATGTTATAATGTAGTTTGATCATAACGTTGTTTATTTAATCACCATTCCTTGGTGCAATTTAAACACTATTTATATTTTTCAGGGTGGGGGATTGCGGCAAAAAAAGGGTATATTGTTTTGTCTTCACTTAATATTGTCCCTTCTTTATTAGTTTTGAGTAATAAATAAGGGTTTATGGTAGCAGGTTTTGTAAATACAGATAGGTTCCAGTTCACCAACCGGCTTAGTGCCGATGATGCTATGGAATTGGTAAACGATCATGAACTTAAGAGTATCCAAATCTTTGATAAAAAGCCTGACTTAGAGAGCCTTAAAATACTCAATGAGGTAGTTTTCAGGCAAAGAAAAGATATTACATTGAGGATATACCGAGACTGGGAGGACGTTCATTTATTAAAATTCCTTCCCGAAGTGGAGCGATTCAATTGGGACGTTGTGTATCCCGGCAATACCATTGAACCATTATACCATCTCAAAAAATTAAAGCATATCGGTTTTGGTATGTTTCCAGGGAAATCCGAATTCAGTCTGGGCTTCATTAAGGATTTTGCAGGCTCTCTGGAAAGCTTGCAGGTGGCCGGAGATTTTAAGGATTTGATACCTGCCATTCCCCATCTGTCAAATCTGAAATCCATCTCTTTTTACTCTACTAAATTGCCCGGCTTTGAATTACTCAAAGGTTTACCCATAGAAAAATTATCAAATATAGGTAGCAAGGTGGAAAACTTTGGGTACTTACCATATCTACCTGATATAAAGGAATTATTCATCAAAGACAATACCAAAATCCTCAATATAGATTTTGTACAGGAAATGAATAATCTGGAAACACTAACCATGAATTATGTTCCAAAAGTCACCCGTTTTCCTAAATGTGACCATTTGGAACATTTAAAATTGATTAGTTTTTTTGAGTGCAACAGGTTGCAGGATATTGAAGAATTAAAAAAGCTAAAAAACTGTCTAATAATGGTGACAGGGAATATGCTTCCTGGTCGCTGTTATAAGTTTGAACCTAAGACTTGACTTTAATATCATGGTAAATGCAATATTTTCCTATTTTGGTCATAAATAAAGCTGGGATAATTTTAGTAGCACCGCATTACTCCTTTAAAAATTTCACCA
>CAIWHI010000023.1 GCA_903912435.1 uncultured Bacteroidota bacterium
TCATTTCCACTTCGCCCAGCTTGCGGAAGGTAGCCTGCTCGAATAATAATCCCCTGTTCCAGCTACCACGGCCATCCATGGTAAATACCACATAGCCATGCTGTGCCAAATACTCATACCACAGATTGCCACTCTCAGGGAAACTGTTTTTGATTAGTTGCACATTTGGACCATTATAGAGGTATACGATTACAGGGTATTTTTTGTTCTTATCGAAATTTGTAGGCAGTATCAGTTTGCCATAAAGCGGTGTAACACCATCTGCGGCAGTTAGGGTCACATTCTTTATTTCAGGGCGGTCGTAATCAGCAAGTGGGTCCGGTGATTTCAACACATCATAATCCCATTTACCTTCAGTAGACCTGATAACAGTGTTTTTAGGCGTAGCAGGACCATTAAATACATCCAATACATACTTACCATTCTCACTACAAGAGGCAGAGTGCACACCGGCACCCTTGTCAATTCTGGTAATCCACTCGTCCTTAATTCCAATAGAATAGATATGCTTCTCTAATGGTGATTCCTTGGCTGCTGTAATAATCAGTGATTGCTCCTCCTTATCATAGCCTACTATTTCATTCACTACCCATTTACCACGGGTTAGTCTTCTTAACAAAGCACCATCTGTATTGTAAACATACAAATGGTCGTAACCATCACGCTCACTCCACCATATAAACTCATTTTCCCTACCCGGCAGGAAGGTAAGAGAATGGGTAGGGTGAACATATTTGGCATCCTTTTCTTCAAAAAGTGTCTTCACTTTTTCACCAGTGCCTGCATTATACTTATTCAGCATCAGGTGGTTTTGGTCGCGATTAAGGATGGCTATGTAAATAAATTGCTCATCCGGGCTCCACGTCACGGCGGTAAGATAATGGTCTTTATTTTTCTCACCGGTCTGCATAGTAACAGTTTTACCTGTAGCTGGGTTAAACACACAAAGGGTAACTTCATGCGAAGTCCCACCTGCCATTGGATACTTAATGATATCCAACATGGCTGGTGTTGTGTCCCATTTCACTATAGGATAATCTTTTACCATACTTTGGTCCATACGATAATGAGCAAGGTAATTTCCTTTAGGAGAGAAAAATATCCCCTTATCTATACCAAACTCATCCCTATGCACCGATTTACCACACACAATATCCTTATTGGTTTCATGGCTCACCTGCACCTTTTCCTTATCATACATCCATAGGTTATTATCTATAGTAAAGGCTATCCGTTTGCTTTTATCTACAGTTATATTTTCAGCATTTTCAGGCAGTGTTGTGTATAGGCTCCAACTGAATTTACCATCAGAGATAGTGCCAGTTAAAACATCCTTACCATTTACACAATAAGCATTGTCTTTATCAATCCATTTGAAAGCCGGAACACCACTTACTTTTCCCGGATAAGAACCCGGCATAACCTCTCCCTTAACAGCTTCTGGTGTCTTTCCATTTGCCGAAAATTGGATGGTAGTCCATACATCAGCCCCATCTTTCTTATCCAGGTACCAGAATTTGTTAGTGCCCGGCTGCCATGATGCATTCTTTATACCCTTAGTTGCCAAAGTACTACCCATTCCATTGGTAGCCTCGGTAATGGTAAATTGTTTCTTTTGTGCCCAAACCGGGGAGGCGAAACCCATGACAGCCACCAAAAGCAAACTTATACTGATATGTTTCCTCATAAAAGAGTCTTAATGATTAATTCTTAAAGGTGAAAATCTGAATTTATATTCAAAAAAAAGCCGCCAATAAAGGGCGGCTTAAATATTTTAAGTCAGGTATTAACTATAGCTGGTCGTATATAGGAGCATCCACGTTCCTGTATACACCATAGTATTGGTAAGTTTTATGACGGTATCCCTTCTTGATGAAGATATCAGTATCAACATCGTCAGGAATAGTTACCCAGCTATGATGTTTTGGTAATAACCAACGGTATACGCAAACTGTATTAGCCCCACGACGAGTTAAAGCATAATATTGAAGGTGCTTTTGAGTATAGCCATTTTTCAACATTTGGTCGTCTGTATACTCATCTTCACATACACTAATATGAGCACGGCTCACCGGATTGAACCAACCATTAACCGCAACACGACCTGGACCAGGAGTTTTATAAGCCCAGAATATCAAAGTCTTTGTATTCCAACCCCAGTTGATTAATTGTCCGTCCTGAAACTCTCCATCAGCTACAGTAACAAATTGTTGATCTTCAGGTATGTACCAGCGGAAAATACGCACAAGATCATCCTGTGCAAATGATTTGTTACTAATAAAAATAGCTACCAGTAAAGTTGTAATTAGAATGATGGTTTTTTTCATGTTTGTTCTCTTTTTCAAAATTGCACCCAAAATACATAAAAATTTCCTAGCCCTGCAAATTATTATATCATAATTTTTTTTTGCCCTTATTTGCGTGGCTGGGAATTCAGCTCAAATATACGTTTCTCTGTGAATTTTTATACTTTTTCTTTAATTCAGTTCTGGATTTGCACATTTTAATAATCAACATGGAATTTTCATCCAAAAACCCCTAAGCTACATCTGTTAAATATCAAATCACCCCCACACAAATATAGCATAATCTAGTAAATATTCCTTTTAGTTAAACTCATTAAGGAGAAGGCTAAGACATATTGTTAATGATGCGTCCATATATATTTGGGTAAAATCAGGGATAAATAGTTAATTCTTGTTTCTGGCATATCTATATATTAATTCTTGTCCAAATCGTCTCTTTTTTCGTAGCTTTACCCCCTTTTTGTGCCATCATGGCAGTAAATAAAAATTTGTATGAATTTTGATTTGGTGTTTTAGTAACATTATTTGGGAAGGTTTGTATTGTACCAACCACAAAATGTTTCACACCCCTTCAAATATTACTCAGGTTTATTTCGGTTTTAACTTTTAACTATTGACATACTAAAAATGATTTCTTTTCTTTCTAAAATATTTGGCGGCAGTAAGTCAGATAAAGACGTAAAAAAAATACAGCCGGTAATTGGCGAGATCAATGCCTGGTATAAAGAATACCAATCCCTATCCAACGACGACCTTAGAAATAAGACCCAGGATTTCAGGTTCCGTATCCACGAGCATCTTACAGACATCGACAAACAGATTGCTGATAAAAAAGCAGAGGCTGAGGTTGATAATATTGAAGACATTCAGGCAAGGGAAGGAATCTATAATGAGGTAGATAAGCTGATAAAAAAGAGGGATGAGCAAATAGAAGAGGTTTTACGTGCCATTCTCCCTGAAGCTTTTGCCGTAGTAAAAGAAACCGCCCGCAGGTTTAAAGAAAATACAGAACTTGTATCTACAGCAACTGATCTCGACCGTGAGTTGGCTATTGATAAAAACCACATCCGCATAGAAGGCAATAATTCTATTTATAAGAACACATGGGAAGCGGCAGGTAATATAGTTACCTGGAACATGCTGCACTATGATGTTCAGTTGATAGGTGGATACGTATTACATGATGGTAAGATTGCTGAGATGGCTACCGGCGAGGGTAAAACTTTGGTATCTACCCTACCCGCTTACTTGAATGCACTTGCAGGTGAAGGTGTACATATAGTAACAGTGAATGACTACCTGGCCCGTCGTGACCAGGAATGGAATGGCCCACTGTTTGAGTGGCTGGGATTGACTACTGATTGTATTGACAAACATGAGCCTAACTCGCCAATGCGCCGCAAGGCATATATGGCCGATATCACTTATGGTACCAACAATGAGTTTGGTTTCGACTATCTACGCGATAATATGGTGCACCACCCTGAAGAAATGGTGCAACGCAAACATCACTTCGCAATGGTGGATGAGGTGGATAGTGTATTGATTGATGATGCACGTACCCCATTGATAATCTCAGGACCAATACCTAAAGGCGACGAACAACAATTCCATATCCTGAAACCAAGGATTGAGAAAATAATTGAAGCACAGCGCAGGATTTCTAACCAAAGCCTTACTGAAGCTAAGAAACTAATTGCAGAAGGTAAAACCGATAAGGATACCGGTGGTCTATTTTTATACCGTGCTTACCGGGGCTTACCTAAGAGTGGTGCCTTGATTAAGTTCCTGAGTGAGGAAGGCAATAAGCAAATACTTCAAAAA
>CAIWHI010000024.1 GCA_903912435.1 uncultured Bacteroidota bacterium
GTCCAGATAAAGCGAAAATCCCTTCTTGTCAATTACTTTAGCCCTCAGTGTTACCGACGCCATATTCTTGTGTTTTAGGGTACAAATATGGGACAAAAATACAATAAAGGGACATTAATTTATAATGCAAAATAATAGAATGTTTTGGGATTTATATTATATAATAATTGATAATCAATTGTATTTATGATATTTAGTTATATGATATTATATATTTCGTACAACTACCACTTATGCCTTACGCCTTAAAACTTATAACTCATAACTCATAACTTGCCTCCCTTGCTTCTTATCACCAAAAACACTTTTTCCCCTCTTTCCAAAATTGGAAATACAAATGCTTTCAGCTTTTCAAAAACAATTCTGGAGTTGTCACCCTTTCCTTCACCAGTGATGGTCGTCACAGGTGCTATACAGCCCTTCGCTTCCTTTTCGGCATCATTATAAGGATGAATCAATATGAAGTCTCTTTCAGGCACATCCTTCACCAAAAAATGCCACCTAAACCTCGGACTAAATCGCTTTTCAAGCTCGAACCGTCCTTCAGGGATGCATGAAATTGCATGTTGATTATCGCGCCAAGGCAATTCTATGGTGTGGCAAAGTCCTTCACCATTCACACTCAAACCCCCATTCACCCCATTCGGAAAATATTCCCTAACCAATTCCAGTTCCATAACCAAAGTTTAAAAAGTAAAAACCTGTCCTACACTAATCACTAATCACTAACCACTAATAACTACACCCCGCTTACTTTCACAACACTCAGAGCATTGTATGCACCATTCTTCAATGGATACTGTATGCCATTTACTTCTTGATAAAATTCAATACCAAAGAGTAAAAACAAAGGGTGGGTGCTAGCAAGTGGAGCAGCATTACTCAATGAAATTACTGCAGTAGCTACCCCATTCCAAGGTAATACCGCACTTGCTTTTGAGTCAACTACATACCAGCCATTTTCAAAGCCAATGGCACCACCACCAGAAATCAATTTGTAGTGAGTCGTTCCGCCTGGTGCTTCAACCATATTTGCAGGAATAAAACTAGGCACATCAATTTTCAAGATACCTGTTACCCTATCAATAGAAGCGGTGTAAGGTGCAAAGAAGGTGGTAGCCAAAGGTGCATTCACATTAAACTGAAAGCCCTCCACCAGTTCCATTTCTCCATCCATCACGTTACGCAATCCTCTGGTGCTGGTAACATCAGCATAAACCACAGCCACCATTCTTTGAGTCAATCTGCTCACCATCCGGTTGTCTTTAGAGTTCAGGATAACACCCCTAAACGCCCTTCTCAATATAGAACCCACCCTTGCAGCGTGACCAAACTCCACCCCGTTTTCACGGGTACGGATAAAGTTTGGATCTGTTGCTATCCTTGTAGCATCCAACGAAGTCTTTTCCTTCGCCATGTAACCGTCCTGTGTCTTGTAGAACGTAATGTTGCCGATTGTTCCGGCCAACTTGATAATACCCCTTTGCTGTGCCATGCTCTTTAAATTTTATTAGACATCTTTCCAAATAAATTGGGATAAAAACCGTTATTAATTGTATTATGAGTCACTATTCAAAATACAAGGATAAGAATGCTGTAGACTTTCA
>CAIWHI010000025.1 GCA_903912435.1 uncultured Bacteroidota bacterium
CAACTCAAAATATTATGTTGACAAAAAAGGAAGTGATGGAAAGTCTTCAGTCTCTGCCAGACAAATTTGAAGCCGAAACGGCAATTGAGAGAATAGTATTTCTTGAAAAGATCAGAATTGGACTTGAACAATCGGATGCAGGCCAGGTAGTTTCAAAGGATGAAGCGAGAAAAAGATTGCAAAAATGGCTTTAAGCTCCTTCTAATTAAACATTAATAATTACATCCCCCTAGCCCCCTTCCCTACTTCACAAAGCCAACGCTCCAAGGGGGAATTGCCGCTTCAATATTATTGGGCTTAATATTATTAATTTGGCTTTTTGAAGGTAGTTAATAATTTATTTATCCTTCTCAACTACTTTCTCCACCACCTTCACGCCCTTCTTATCCCACCTTAATGCATAACTCAAATACACATTAAAGTCGAAATTTGAGTTTTTATCGCCTTTGCCATAACCGGCTATGTATAGGGGGGCAAGGTCGTTGAAGGACCTACCATTGAGCATAAATTTGCCACGAATATTCCAACCCGCAAAAAAGTTTTTGAGCAGTTCCACCCGCATACCACCGCTTATCTCTATCCACAAGGCAGGGAAACTCTTTCCTACATGGCTGCTATCGCTATTGCCCCATACACTGTCGGTAACTGTATAGGTAGCTGCCGAACGGGTAATATTGGCAAAACCCAGGCGCATGCCTATCATCATCATGTCCCAGTCTTTGGGGCCATCGCGGTTGAGGACAGATTTATTAAAGCCTAGCCTGAGGAAGGAATTGGTGGTACTGTATTTCAGGTCGCTATAGTTCACATTGGCACTGCCCCAGCCGCCTTCGCCGGCCAGGTAGTATTCATTGTGCAGGTAATAGTCGGCTGCAAATTCATAGCCGGTTTGATTACCTATTATGTTATTGATTATGGGATGAAAAATATCTACACCCAGGCATAATTGATGCCCTGCCATGTCCTTTTTCTTAGGTTTGGGGGCCTGGGTGGTATCAGTAGCTGTAGTATCGGCCTGTGCATACAGTGCCGGACTACTTAGTAGAGCCACAAGGCTAATACTGAGTATGGATATATAGGCGCAGATGCTTCGTAGCGACATTATTGGTAACGGCTGTATTGGTAAGTAGTAAAGAATCTACATTATTGTGGGTAGTCCTCACAGAATCAATCGAGTAGAAATAGGTATACCCGCATGCATTAGACAAAAACTGGAGGTTCCGTTGGTAATAAAAGGTAAGGGTATCAAACAGGTTATGGTATTTCATAGAGTCGGTAGTAAAGGCCCATTGGCAAACATTAGTAACCGGCGCAAGAGAGAGCACAAATTGTGATGATTGCTGGGTATACTGAAAAGAGTCGGCACCATTTTGGGTTAGTGCCACAAAAATAGCTCCAGGTAAGGCGGTATCCACCGGCACTAATGATGAATCAGTAGCCATATGTATGGTCTCCACATTGAGTGTGGCCGTTTTGGGGGTAAGGCATGGCGACCTTTGCTGGGTACAGGCAGCCAATACCATAATGCATAAAGCTAACAAAATCCCACTCTTAGTCATTAAGGGTATACAATATTTTATCAATCTCAGCAATCACCTGGTCAAGCTGCTTACGCATATTTTCCTTTTCCTCCTCATTATCTATAGCCTTGCCTATGTGCACACTTACCATGCCATTTTCCAGGGAGCCTAGCTGCTTTTGCAGGCCCTCAATGGTTTTTTGCTGGTTGTCCACGGTTTGTTTCAGGCGTTTATTCTCCGCCTCTATTGCTGTATATTTTTTCAGCAATGTATCCAGTTTGCTACTTAGTGTGTCTAGTGCCTGCATTATTCACGTATTTGTGCGCTAAGCTTGTTTTTGTATGCTTCTGTCAGCCGTTTCATTAACGATTCGGTATCAGTATCGGTCAAAGTACGGTCTTGTAACTGAAAAGTATAACTTAATGCATAAGATTTTTTGCCATTGCCCAGTTTCTCACTTTCAAACACATCAAAAAGGCTGAAAGATTGTAATCCATCCAGTTTCAATTGCTCTGTGGTTTCCTGAACCTGCTTGTAAGTTACCGCAGTATCTAGCACCAGTGCCAGGTCGCGCTGCACAGCAGGAAACTTAGGCACTTCCTTATACTGTATCTTGCTTGCGGCAGCTGCCTTAAGCCAGTTGTTCCAGTGGATTTCGGCAAAATATACTTCCTGCTTTATGTCAAAACTATTCAGTTTGGCTACCGGCACCATTAGGGCAGTACAGATTGCCTGGTTCTTCCATTTCCAGATGATTTGGTTTGCACCATCCTCATCGTTGTAGGCCATTACTGCATTTTTGATGCCGTTATAGCTCAACAAATTGGCAATTATCCCCTTCAATTGGAATACACTTGCCTTCTTTGCTTTTTGGTCCCAATGGGTAATGGCTACATTACCGGTAAACCATAGCGCCAGCCTTGGCTCCTGTATATATTTGCCCTCGCCCATCTGGTACACATTACCAAACTCGAATAAGGCCAAATCCTGGCTGCGGCGATTGTAGTTGTATTGTACTACTTCCAGCCCACCTTCCAGCATTGAGGGGCGCATTACGTCCAGCTCGCTGGTAAGGCTGTTAATCATACGTACCAGGTCGGTGCGTTCGGGATAATATTTGCTGTTTACAATTGAGTTGGTCACAATTTCCTGCAGACCCATACCGCAGAGCA
>CAIWHI010000026.1 GCA_903912435.1 uncultured Bacteroidota bacterium
AGGCCGGCTATTACAAATCAATAGATGAGGAATTGTTCAGGAGGGAGATTTTTCCGAAACTGGATGGCTCTCAAAACCGTTTTCTGGAACAGCAATATTTTTATGATGCCTATACCCAGAAAAGATACCTAAACAGTACCGACCCGGCTAACCTTCAAACAGTAACGAATATCCTGAAGCAAAAGCGCTTCGATACACGTTGGGAAACAATGGCCGAAAAAAGGATATGCGTCCCCCACCTGCTTTTTCAATTTAAAAACAATTCATTTTACAATGACTCGTGGATAACAAGACAGTTTGATACTAACCACACATTTTATGATGCCGAACAACATAAATATATTTTTCTGCTTGAGGTGGAACTAGTACAGGCTTTTTATAGTGCCGATGTGGCTTTGTATAGGATAGTAGGTGCCTCACAGGAAATAATAGACAAAATACCACATATAGATATCAATTACGATTTTCTTGACACGTCAGAAAATATATTGTCCTGTCTTCAATCATCCCCAAGTGGGCCAACAGGCAGGTTGTTGAATAATGCTATTATAGAAGGGATGCTTGACCACTTCAATATCTTACAGGACGAAATAGGTGGCAATTATTTGTTTGAGGGGTATCGGTATTTGGTTAAAGGTTATTTCAGGTTTGGTTCATCGGGTGCCCCATACGTTTTCTATGATAATAACCAAGAAAAATATGTTGTCAATGCCATACAAAGTGAAGCAAGCGGCATTCAATTATCAATTAAAAATGATAAGGAGGGCAACTTCCAGTATATCAATGCAATAGCATCACCCCTCCACATCATTAAAGATGAACTGGAGAAAATAATCAACGGTTAGCCACTATGGTAATTACCAAACAAAAATCTTTATTTCTTATTACAGGCTTATCCCATTAATTTTACCGCATCAAATACATAACAAATGAAATTAGTAACTTATTCAAGGAACGGGAAAGAACAACTGGCTTTTTTAATCAATGACAAGCTATATGATACCAACAAAGCCGGGGTGCATCTACCAGCTACAATGAATGAATTACTCCAAAACTGGGAAAAACATATTGATGCCCTTGTAAGGGTGGAAGAATACCTAAAAAGTGGTAAAATTAATTGCGAGAGTATACCTTATCCTGAAGCCGAAATTCTGGCTCCTGTGCCACACCCCTCATCATGCCGTGATGGGTATGCCTTCAGGCAACACGTGGCAGCAGCACGCAGAAACCGTAAGGTGGATATGATTCCAGAATTTGACCAATACCCAATATTCTATTTTACCAACCATAATGCAATTCAAGGTCCGGGGAATATATATGTAATGCCCGACCATTTTAAGAAACTGGATTTCGAACTGGAAGCCGCTATAGTTATCTGTAAAAAAGGTCGCAATATTAAGGCTGAAGACGCAGACCATTATATAGGTGGCTATATGATAATGAATGACATGAGTGCCCGCACCCTACAAATGGAGGAAATGTTACTAAATCTGGGCCCAGCGAAAGGAAAGGATTTCTCAACAGTAATCGGGCCAATTTTGGTAACTCCAGATGAATTGGAACCTTTTAAAATACCAGCTAAACCAAATCATGTAGGTAATACATATAACCTTAAAATGACCTGTTCGGTTAATGGCATACAGGTGAGCCAAGGCAATATGGGTGATATGGATTGGACATTTGCCGAAATTATAGAGCGTTGTGCATATGGTGTAGATATATTACCTGGCGATGTAATAGGCAGCGGTACAGTTGGCACCGGGTGTTTCCTGGAGCTGAATGGCACCGGTAAACTTAATGACCCTGCTTACCAGGAACAGTGGCTTGAGGATGGTGATGTAGTGGAAATGGAGATTGAAGGCCTTGGCTTGCTTAGTAACAGGATAAAAGCTGAGAAAACTGACTTCAGCATTTTGAGCCTAAAAAAGAAATAACCAGTACCTTATTAACATCTTACTTTCTTTTTAAAATACGAATGAACGAACAAACTATTATAGGCATTATTGGCTCTGGAGCAATGGGCACTGGTATTGCCCAGGTTGCGGCTATTGCAGGCCACAAGGTGGTATTATCTGATGCCAATGGAGAAGCACTGGGTAGAGCCAAAGCTAATCTTATCACCACTTTGATTAAGCTTCAAGAAAAGGGTAAAATCAATAATGCAGGCCAAATATTAGAGAATATATCTTATACACAATTTAGGGAGCCATTTACTGAACTAGCTCCTTGTGGTCTTATTATTGAGGCTGTTGTGGAGCGGCTGGATGTAAAACATAATGTATTCAAAAACCTTGAAGCAGTAGTGAGCAATGATTGTGTTTTAGCCACAAATACTTCCTCACTATCTGTTACTTCAATTGCTGCTGCCTGTCAAAACCCATCAAGGGTTATAGGGTTGCATTTTTTCAATCCTGCCCCATTGATGGCATTGGTTGAAATTATACCTGCCCTGCAAACTGAGGCCAACCTTGTTCCGGAAACTAAAGAACTTATGCTAAAATGGGGCAAAACCCCAGTTATAACAAAGGACACCCCCGGATTCATTGTGAACCGTGTGGCACGTCCCTACTATGGCGAGGCATTACGCATTTATGAAGAAGGTATTGCCGATATGGCTACCATAGACTGGGCTATGACCGAAATTGGCAAGTTCAGGATGGGACCTTTTGCGTTAATGGATTATATAGGCCATGATGTGAATTATGTAGTAACAGAAACTGTTTTCCAATCGTTCTTTTACGACCCGCGTTACAAGCCTTCCTTCTCGCAAAAGAGATTATTAGAAGCCGGATGGCTGGGACGCAAATCAGGTAAAGGTTTTTATAATTATGCTGACAGCAATACTATGCCTTTACCAAAAAAAGATTTAGATTTGGGCTTGCAAATATTTGAAAGAATATTGGCAATGTTGATAAATGAAGCTATTGATGCTTTGCATCTTAATATTGCAAATGCAGCCGATTTGGAAATAGCAATGACCAAGGGGGTCAACTACCCCAAAGGATTGCTACAGTGGTGCGATGAGTGGGGAGCTGCCAATTGCCTGGCTAAATTAGATAGTCTATACCATGAATATCATGAAGATAGATACCGGGCAAGTACATTATTAAGAAAACAGGCTATTGGAAATAAAAAAATTGTTTAATTTTCGCCGATGAAATTTATTACTCTGGTAGTCTTAATCTCGATTTTCACCTCACCGGCCTTTTCCCAGGGCACTAATAAAATTATTGGCTTCTATGGTGGTGGTGGAATAGCTACATCTAATAATTATGATGTAGCTATTTCAGGTGGTATTACGTACGATAAAGGCTTATTTTCAAGAACTTTTTTGGGTGTCAATATTTTTTACCAGGGCTATTCCGTTGCTTATGATAACGAGGCCGGGTCTGCGAAATTTGGCCAGGGCCAGGCCGGTGTTTCTATTTACAACAAAAGCACCTATGTGTTTTTGGCACCTCAAATAAGTATAGGTATAAGGGAAACCCAAAACCTGAAATTTTATGCCAATGCTGGTATTGGCTATAACATGAGCGGAACGGAAACCTATAGAAAGTGGGATTACAGGTATGGTACTTTGCCAGGCAATTATGATAGCACCATTAATACTACTGCCAATATCAACAAGATGCTTTATAGAGTTGGTTTCGGAATGGAAGAATATCTTAGCCTTAGCCACAGATGGTTTTTGTGCCTTAAAGAAGATTTTGGTTTTATAGTGAATAACCTAAGCACCAGTTCAGATGTTGATAATCCTAATAGAACTGTTTACAGTCCACATAGCCTAAACCCGGGTTATATCTCTATCCAGCTTGGATTTTCTCACACTAAGTATACCCGTTAATTATTATTGAATCTACATACCCTTTTCCTAAAATAAATGATTTCCACCAAAGGATATGTAATATGCGCATTATTCTAATCACAGCCCTTTTTATTCTACTAGGAATGAATTCATATTCACAGGGGCAGTATGGATTTATTGCTGGTACAGGTTTTACTACATCCTATTCTTCGCATTACACCCCTACCCTTGATGGTTATTTTCTGACCCGGCTTACACGTAGCATTTATGCCGGCGGGGCATTGTCCTTTCGCAGGTATTCTTTTGAATATTCTTCGGGCACAGGAAACCCGGCATATGGCGATGTTTTAAGTATCACACAAAAAAGCTCCTACCTATATTTTGCACCCCGGATAGACCTTGGAGTGGGTTACCGCAAGAGATTTCATTTTTACTTTGCTTTGGGGCCCGGAATATTGCTCG
>CAIWHI010000027.1 GCA_903912435.1 uncultured Bacteroidota bacterium
CACCATTGGAAGGGGTAAATGTGTAGGTATTACCTATACCTGAATTAAACCCATTTACCACCCATGTATACGCAGGTGATGAACCACCAAAAGTTGAAGTAGCTGAAAATGTAACTGGAGTACCTTCACATATTAAAGTTCCTTTATCAATAGCGGTGGCTATGGTAGGTGTAGCATTTGATAAAACCCTCATGTCCATTGCATTTGTAGCAGAATCAGGTGATGTACAGGCCTCGCTGCTATACATTATTACACTTACAATATCAGCATTAATAGGAGTATAACTATGAGTATTCGTAGTATCTACTGTAGTACCATTCACCTTCCACAGATACCTTGGAGAGGTACCTGCATGCGAGGTGCTTAAATTAAAATGTACTAAAGTGCCTGCACATAATGTATCTGCCCCACTTGAATTGATGGTAACAAAAGGATTAACCAATGGGGTAATCACTACATTAGCCAAACCAGTCATTGTGTTAATACAATGGGTTGTGGTATCAATAGCTATCACAGTATAAGCACCTGCCAACGTATCAAGACCAAAGCTAATAGCTGCTTCAGTACCCGATATACTTGCACCAATACTAGCACCGCCATGGTACAACTGGTAATTTACACCATAACTTGAACTGTCAAGGCCAATATCAACCCCTGTACCGCCGGCACAATAAGAACCACCACCACTTACATGAAATGCCACAGGTAATGCAATAGTGAATACATTGGTAGATGCAGACATATTGCTTGTGCAGCCAGTAGTATTATTTTGTGCTACAGCAGTATATGACCCGATTCCTGCATGGGCACCCATATCTAACATTGCACCTGTACCCGGTACTAAAGATCCTGTAATAGAACTCATATAGTACAATTGGTAACTGACACCTGTATCTGAATTGCTAAGATTGATTGTAGCACCTGAACCACCAGCACAATATCCGCCTCCACCAATTACTGTGTAAACTGCAGGTAATGGGTTTACAACTACAGTAGCACTACCAGTCATCGTAGCATTACAACCTGTTGTTGTATCATGTGCCACAATGGTATAAACATCACCAAAAGTTTGCAAACCGAAATCAAGGGCTGAACCAGCACCAGGAATAGGGCTACCGATAAGTGTACCACCCGAAAATAACTGGTATTCAACACCGGTAGATGAATAACTTAAACCAACAGACACACCAACACCACCGGAACAATAATTTCCACCACCAGTTACACGATATAATGTCGGTAATGGGTTCATTATTACATTCACACTACCTGTCATATTATTGGTGCATCCTGTAGCAGTATCTATAGCAACAACATTATATGAACCGCTAGTGGCTATTAAACCGAAACTCAAAGTACTACCTGTACCCAAAACAGGAGAACCGGTAGTGCTAAACCCATGCTTCAACTGGTAATAAATACCAGATTCAGTTCCATCAAGGCCTATTGCCACACCAGCACCACCACTACAAAAGCTACCACCACCTGTAATATTATGGGTCAATGGTAAAAATTTAATAGTATATGCAGTAGTAGAAGTAGACATAAATCCATTACCGTCTGTTACAGTTAGCGTATAAGTGGTATTACTTAATGGAGTTGCATTAACTACACTACCAGTCACTGCTGATAAACCTGTTGCTGGTGCCCAAGAATAAGTCGCTGTTGGGTCGGCAATTGTAGCTAAACCTGATAAGGGTGTAGAACTACCTATACAAATTGATGCATTGGGAGAACTTATAGCAACCGGACCGGAAGTGGTGATACCAGTAAATATATTTACACCAGTGCCAAAATAACCTGATGTTAAGGTATGCGTGGTTGAATTTGCAGCACCATATTTAGTCCATGGCAGGGTTCCGCCATACTGGCCCATGCTAATATTTGTTTCCGATCCAACTACATCTGCCGCATTATAATGAGCTGAAAGCACTGCCCACGATGGTGATGCCGGACCGGTAACATTCACGTTCCAATACCTGCTTATAAAATTACCTGAGTTGGCATTAGCACCTGGCTTTGATGGATTAACATTTACTGTTGCATTCGCTCCCGGATAAGCACCACCGGTATAATCAAGCACGATTGGTGAATAATTACCACTATTATCCCCTATTGGGAAATTGAAAGTACCAGAAATTCCAAAATTATGCCTTACAATGCCTGGAGCTTCCACGGCAATCATATTACCTCCTGTAAAGACCCCACTCACAGTAGCATCTACATCTAAAGTAATAGAATGCACACCTACATTCAGGTTTCCTGCGGTTAGGGTCAAATTACCCCTAATGGTTGGGTCTCCTGCCAGGCTAAAACCAGAAGGATGATTTAGTTCCAGATTACCAAGTGTCGCCCCAGAGATAGTTGCCCCACCGGTTAACATCCTGATTTTCCCGCTGCCTGTACTTCTATGAGTATCATTTCCGGTAATGTTTCCGGCCAGATCAATGGTATTTCCGTCATCAAGAAGGATACCTGTTGTAAGATTCAGATTCCCATTAATCGCCAAATTATTACCGAGAACTGCTGAACCACCAGGCCTGTTGAGGGTGAAAGCTGATAATACATTGGTAAACCCTGGAATAGTTTGGTCGAAGAATAATGTACCTAATGCACCTGCACCATTTACATTGATTACTGAACCTGAAATACACGAAAGATTATTTACAGCACTACCGTTAAAGGTCCCGTTGAGCGTAAGTGTCTGCCCATTGAGCATTAACTGACCTGATAAAAGATTTAATGACGTACTTGAATATAAGTTATTACCTAAATAAACGGAACCTAATGAACTCACATTCAATGTTAATACATCTATATTATTACTTACACCATCACTTGTGGGGTCAAAAAATAACACACCTGCGTAACCTGTACCACCAAAACTAAGTCCAGAACCAGTACCACCTGTTAATACATTAGTAGGACTCATGCCTGTCAATGTACCATCAATAGATAAAGTATTTGTACCGATTACCAGATTTCCAGATACAAAATTCAATGTAGCACCTACTCCAATAGTTAGATTCTGACTTAAAGCAAGGCCTGCAGTATTAATAATACTAACACTTCCAGGTGCCACAATACTAGTAGGCAAATTATAACCAGTTGATTGGGCGGCGGTGCCATTGAAGTAATAATTACCTCCACCATCAAATGAGTTTGAACTTACAGTACTTATTCCGTCCAGACCACTTAAATTGGAAGTATATATAGATCCACCTGAATTAACCCTAAAAACATCAGATCCACCCGGATCGCTTGTTACAAAACCACTACATACCAATATACCATTTACTGTTAAACCTGATGATACAAATGAGCCACTTATAGCATAATAAGGCAATGGAAGATCTGATTGTAATTTTACTGTGCATCCAGCATCTATAGTGATATCCAGATATTGACTTGAATTGGTACTTGTCCAGTTAATAGTTTGAGGTAAGCTCAAAGTTGATGTAGTGTTATTTAAATGTAGCCATGAGCTAGCACCCGGATTATCAAACCAGGCGGCATCAGTAACAGATAAATTACCACTCAAATTGAGTGATGTAAAATCCTGAAATGCAATATAGGCATTGCCACTTACGTTCAAATCACCACCTATATTGATGGAGGTATTCCAACTATAAAAACTAATATCGGCAATATTTAAAGTTCCACCAATTGTCCATGGTGCGGTGGTGCTAATCAATGATGACTCCATATACCAAACATCACCGGGATCAGAGAAAGTACTAGGATTTACACCTCCCCCACCCGATACTGACCACCAACTTGAGAGGTCATCAGCATTACCGGTACCAGCCGAATACCATGTGGCCGAAAACCCATGGATACTCATGAAGATTAAAAAGGCTAAAAGATAAAATTTTTTCATTTTACAAATATTTATGTTAAAAATCTGTGCAAAATTACGCATTCATGATGGTTATAAAAATTTTCAGCAGAAAAAATACTAGCCAATATTAACTGATTATGAATAAATTGTTAGTAAATTAACAAATTACCAATGGAAACAACACAACAAACTCTAATGCGTAAAATGACTAAATCTATATACCTTTATTCCTCCTTATGAAAAAAACTATATTTTTTACCGCAATTATGGTAACCATATGCATAATATCATCTCTGGTAGATGCCCGGGAATCTACAGGTGAAAAAATACCAGGTGCCATTTTGGTACAGCTAAAATCAGAAAAAAATAAAATTGCAGCCATGACAAAGGCTCATGATACCAAAAACCTGGAATTGGTGAAAAAAGATGCCATTAAGATAAAAAATGCTATGATCAACGATTTCAAAGATCATATCACCTACTGTCCTGTCTACTTTTATATGGATACAAATGTAGATAAGGTAAAAGCAGGTAATTTAGACGGTGTTTTATTCACTGCTAATAACACTCTGGTTCCAGCATCCGCCAACGGATTACAAGACAATAAATACATTATCGTATTTTATGGTTACCCTATTACCCAATCACATAAAACGAAGGTGGTCCCTGATTCAGTTGCAGCACAACCGCAAACGGAAGCCCCAAATGGTAAAGGCCTGATTATTAATAATCCTAAAATGGAACAAATATCCTACTTATATAAATTCGACTATGAAAACTGGACTGTCAGAAGTAAGCAAAACCGTAAATACATTGCCCTCTCGAAAAAATTCGATATGGAATATTTTCCTACAGCAGCCCAATTAGATGCAAAATTGTATAAAAACCAACACAAAATAGAAATTAAGCACATTTACAGCATCACAAGTGCCCTATTCGAAAATTAACCAATTGGCCAATAACAAAAATAGGACGTGATTGTTATTCGGAGTAATACAAACAGTATTACTTGCTCCAAACCTTTTTATCATGTATTTTCTGATTCCAAAAGCGGATCTTATTCACGTCCTTTGGATTTTGATACATAACTAAGTCTACCTGATATTCCGGCAAATCGTTTATAAGCTTGTTTTTCCATTCAAAATAAGGGTCATACCCTAGTTTAATAGCTTGCTTGCCATCTGATTTAATATGTTTTTCTTCCATCATTAATGAGTCATAAAACCGCCTTGACATTGACCCTCTGAAAGTATTTATAAATACCACATTAGAAATAGGTTCAAACTCGGGTGATTTATGTTCATTGTATGCAGAAACCACATGGATATTCCTTTGCTTTAAAACGAAGGTTAAAGTAGGGTCAATTGTAAAAACCAATAGTGAACCATCTAGATTATGCCATTGTTCTATCGCTGATATTGTTTCACCTATTGGCATATTCCAACTGTTTTTGGTTGTACCCGAATGGCGAATCACATTTACACAACCCCATAAATTAGCAAGAACCAGCATAATAAGTGACACCAAATACACCATATTTGTTTTCAAAACATTATAAAAATGCATCACCAAACTAATCTGGAATGGAATCAAAACAATAAAATTCCTGAATTTTCCACCTAGCCCCGAAACCAATAGCAATAATGTAACCAAAAAATACACAATTAATATTTGCCGGGATTTTTTATCATTGGAATGACCAAAAATATATTTCAATATACAGAATACTAAACCCAAAAAACCTAAAACTGAAATAATAGCTGGCGCTGATATAGGGAACACACCCTGATTACTAATCTGTGAAATAAAGTAACCTCTCGCATTTTTTATTACATTGAATGTCAACTCCTTTCCCCTTCCCCTAAGATGAACTGTAGCAAATACATAAAACTGATATGCATATAAAATCATAAAGAGAGGGGCCATATAAATGAATTGCTTTATTTTCACTTTGGGTGCTTCAGTATTAGACCACCAATACAGTAGAATTAAGGGAACTAGCAATAGGAAAGCGATATAACCAATAAAGGCTAGAAGCGTAATGCCTGCGCCCAGAATTACCCAAGCTTTAAATCCAGATCTAATAGGTTTAAAAATGAGATAAACCAAAACCGGTAAAAAATAGGCATACCACCTTATACCGCTACACCACATTAATAGTGCAGGGTTAAAAGCTAATAGTAAAAACAGAATGAGTGCATATTGGTTACCAAAAATTCGCCGCTCCTTTTCAGTTGCCCAAATCAACGTTGCAGACATCAATAACCCGGAGCATACCCTTACCAATGACCAGTTATGCAACAACCTAATAAGAACTATATTGATAAAATAAGAAAGTGGTGGATGAACATCATTATGCTGTAAAAAGTAAATAGTCTTAAAGCCAAATTTCTCAATCAGGTTTATATTAAAAAACTCGTCATCATACCCATAAGAAAGGTAGGAAACCATAGGATATGCAATCAATACAAGTAAATAAAATACTCCGAAGGTATATTTACTCCGCACTATTGCCTTAAAAGGTGATTTCTCCACACCAAAAAATTATATTACATAACAGA